>DZCT01000015.1:6253-22872 GCA_022736535.1 Desulfatirhabdium butyrativorans
CTTTCAAACCGGAGATACTGGTCGAGACGATAGAGAAATATTTGTAAATTGAGAAGTGAGAAGTGAGAATTGAAAAGTGAGAAAGTACTGAGTTCTGAGTGCTGAGGACTCAGCACTCAGCCCTTCAGCCCTCAGCACTCCTATTTCCCAATTCCCAATTCCCAAAAGGAGGCGTCATGAGTCAGGTAAAAATACTGGTGGCGGATGACAGTCCCACCCATCTGAAATTGGTGAGCGGACCGCTTACGGAAGCGGGCTACGAAGTGGTCACCGCATCCGACGGAGAAGAGGCATTGAAGAAAGTGGAAAGCGAAAAACCTGCCGTAGCGGTTTTGGACGTGGTGATGCCTAAAATCAACGGATTCAAAGTCTGCCGGGAGATCAAAAGTTCCCCCGGCATGAAGCATATCAAGGTCATATTATGTACCAGCAAAACCCAGGAAAGCGACAGATTCTGGGGAGAAAAGCAGGGAGCGGATATCTATATGACAAAGCCTTTCTCGGAAAAAGAACTGCTGGCGCATATAGCCGCGCTGCTGGGGAAGTAAAACCGGGGCAGGCATCGTGGCGGGGAGGGTCTGTGGATACAGATATTTCATTGGAAAAACTGATAGCGGAAATAGACGGGCAGATCGGGAGCGAAACATCGCCTCTTTCCGGTGATCACGCTGCTCCGACGGCGCTCCGGGGCCCCGCATCGGCCCGCAGCCAGTATATCACCTTTTTTTTGGAAGAGATATTTTTGGCTGTGCCGATTTCCAGCGCATCGGAAATCGGCAGAGACCCGGCAGTCACACGTTTGCCGAATCTGCCGGAATGGGTGCTGGGGGTCAGCAACATCAGGGGTGAAATCATTTCCATTGTTGACCTGAAAGCGTTTATGGGACTTCCCGCACACCGGGGCAAAAAAATCCGCCGCTTTATCGTTCTCAGCGACACGCTGATGAAAGTCGGCATAGCGGTTGACCGGATTGCCGGCATTTTCACAACCGCGTCCTTGTCGGACAAAGACCGTATTCACAGCAGCCCTTATAAGGAAGCAGGAGAGATTTCCGCGTTTATTTCCGGGGTGGTCGCGGCAGGACAGAATTTTCCCGAAGTCTCGGAACGCGGCAGACTGCTCAACATTCTGGATGTCAAAAAACTTTTATCTTCTCCGCGTATGACAGCCTTCAGGAGTGAGAAGTGAGAAGCGGGAAATGAGAAATGAGAAATGAGAAATGAGAAGCCTCGTTCGGAGGCAGAATCTTTGCAGAGGAAAGGCTTATGCCGAGAACGTCTGACAGCGAAATCGTTCAAGGATACATTGAAGAGGTAAAGACTTATATTCCCTCGCTGCTGTCGGGACTCGAAGCGCTGTCGGCAGCAGCGTCCGGGGGGCAGGGTCTGCCCCCCGGATCCGACACTGAAGTCCTTGAGGAAATTCACAGACTGGCGCATACCGTCAAAGGGGCATCCGCTATGGTCGGCATATACGGATTAAGTCAGATTGCTTTCCAGATGGAAGATGCGCTCGACGAGATACTCGCGGGAAATCTTGTTTTCACTCACGAGACATTTCAGGTCATGTCCGGCACAGTGGAACATTTTCAGACTTATTGCAGGGATTTTCCCGAACGCGGGGTTGCCTCGCAGAAACTGCTCAGAGAAACGGTTCTGGCTTTCAGACGGCTGCGGAACATGCCTCCCCGGGAAGATGAAAATGTTCTGGCAAAACTGCTTGACAGAGTTCCCGAATACGAAGGCGGCGCGTTTGAGGGGGAAGAGTCGCGGGAAAAAGATGAGTCCCCGGCGCAGCATCGGAAACCGGATATTCCGGATATAAAAGAAAGTTTCTCGGTTTCCGACGCTCCCCTGCTGTCCGAACTGTCCGAGCTCAACGAAGATGAGGCATCTCTGATCGCCATGCTGACCGATGTCCCGGAACCGGAAAGCGACATAATAGGAGAAATACCCGGGTATTTTCCGGAAATGTCTGAAGACAGCGTCGCCGGAATCCCCCCGGGGGATGAAAACAGTGTATGTCCTTCCGCGCTGTCTCCGGAATTTATGGAAAGTTTTTATGAGGAAGCCGAAGAACATTTTCAGGATATGCGGGTTTCTTTAAAGATTCTGGGGTCCCGGGTCGCATCGCCGGTTCCCCTCTCTCCGAGTTTCCGGGAAATCATCGCGCAGATCAGGCGTTCGGTGCGTACCCTCAAGGGTGCGTCCTCGGTGTTGCGTCTGATGAACATTTCTGTCTTTTCCGCAAGGGCAGAGCGTTTTTTAGACTGGCTCTGTGAAAGTGCGACGGAAATCACGCCTGAAATTGTCTCGCTGCTGGGTGAATCTGCCGATCTGCTGGAATCTGTTGTCGCTGATCCTGACAGGGAGCATAAGCACAAGGTCAGAAAACTGAGAGCCGGCTATAAGGACATCATGAACAGGGCGGGTTCCGGTTCGGCAATTTCGCCAACCTTTCCGGAAGAGGAATCCGAGATTCTTCGCTTCCCCTTCGCTTCGGCTCGGAATGACGCAGAGACGCAAGTCCTTGCGTCTCTGCAAGATGCTGCGTCTCTGCAAGATGCTGCGTCTCTGCAAAAAGAAGCGGAAAAGAATTTCCGCACTCCGGGTGACAAAGCGGACGCGCAGAATGACAGGGTGAGCCGGGTGTCCGCGCCGGCAGAGGCATGCCCCGGCCAAGCCCTTGCCGGCCTTGATCCCGAACTGCTGGCAAGTTTTTATGAAGAAGCGGAAGGGCATTTGCAGGATATGGCGCGTTTGGCAGGGATGCTGGAATCTCAGATCAGCGTGCAACATCCGGTATCTCCCGAACACAGGGAAATTTTACGTCAGATTCGGCGTTCTGTCCATACGCTGAAAGGAGCGGCAGCGGCCGTCGGGCTTTCAAATGTTTCCTCCTTTGCCCACAGCGCCGAAGACCTTTCAGACTGGCTCTATGAATCCGCGGCAGACATCAGCCCTGAAGAGATTGCTTTGCTGGCGCAGTCCGGCGATCTTCTGGAAAGTCTTGTGGCGGATCCCGGCAATGCGCGGGAATCTGAAGTCCGCGCCCTGCGGGAGAAATTGCAGGCGAAAACAGGGGCGGTTGGGGCGGGGTTCGGGGTTCGGGGTACGGGGTCAGCGGAGTCTGCTCCGGAGCGGAGCAGAGATGCAGAAATTGCAGCAGAGACGCGTCATTTTGCAGAGACGCACTGCAGTGCGTCTCTGCAGCCTTCCCCATCCAAAACGCTGAGGGTCAGCATGGACCGGCTGGATGATATGGTCAGTCTTGCAGGCGAGCTGATGATTGCGCTCTCAGCCTTTGATCAGGGAATGAATGCTTTCAGACAGGCGGCAAGTGATCTTGATCTGGCGCGGGAGCGGCTGCGGAACATTGCCCGGGACATGGAAATCGGCTATGAGGGACTGAGCCTGATTTCAGGCTCTATTTTAAGACCTATTTTAAGCATGGGAGGGACGCCGGCGCTGATGTCTGCCGCGGCTGCCCGGGCAGGGGCAAGCCGTACAGTTGTCGGGCTCGGGAACGCGGATTCACTTCTCACTTCCCACTTATCACTTCCCTTTTCCGAGTTCCCGGAATTTGATCCGCTGGAGCTGGACCGATATTCCCGTCTGAATCAGATCATCCGTATGCTCAACGAATCCTCTGCGGATGTGGGTGCGCTTGTGATGCTTCTGGCAAATCTGGGCAGCGAATTTGACGGCAATCTCACACGGCAGCGGGTACTGTTGAGCGAGCTTCAGGACAAAATGATGCGGGTCCGCACCGCGCCCATGGAGGCCATCAGCAGCCGTCTTCGCCGGACCGTTCGGGAGCTTTCGGCAAAATTGGGCAAAAACATCCGCTTTGTCATAGAAGGGGAAGACCTCGAATTGGACCGGGAGATATGGGAAAAGATAGCGGATCCCCTGATGCACCTGCTGCGCAATGCAGCCGACCACGGCATCGAAGCCCCGCAGCAGCGGCAGGCTTCGGGAAAACCGCCGACGGGTCTGCTGAAGCTCTCCGCCTCCCGTGAGGGCAATCAGGCTGTGTTCCGTATTTCCGACGACGGTTCGGGAATAGATACGGAAGCTGTCCGGCGGGCAGCGTTCCGTCTCGGCATTTCGGAAAAAAGAGCCGCTGAAATGTCGGAAGAAGAACTCTTTTCGCTTATTTTTCAGCCCGGATTCAGCACCCGTGAACAGATCAGCGAGATTTCCGGCAGAGGCGTGGGAATGGATGTGGTCAGACAGAATACAGAGTCGCTCAAAGGCTCGATCCGGGTGATTTCCGCCCTCGGGAAGGGGACCCGTTTCACGCTGCGGGTTCCCATGACATTGGCGGTCATACGGGGGCTTCTGTTTACAGCCGGGGGACATAAATTTGCGCTCGCGCTCAACGACCTGAAAGAGATCATCCGCATTTCCCGAAACGACATCATTCCGGGACCGCCGCAGGAACTGGTCCGAATCGGAGAAGAGATCATGCCGATTTATGATGCGGCAAGCCTGCTGAATATCAGGGATGGGTACGGGGTACGGGGTACGGGGGCAGAGGAATTCTCAATCCTCACTTCTCACTACTTCTCACTTCTCACTTCCTCTCCCCTGGTCCTTGCGGTGGGAGCGGAAGAGCGTCGGGCGGCGCTGATAGCGGATACGCTGGAGGGACAGCGGGAACTGGTGATTAAAAGTACGGGGAGTCATCTGAGATATGTCAGAGGCATCTCCGGGGTGACAGTGATGGGTGACGGCAGCGTGGTGCCGATATTGAATATCGCGGAACTGCTGGATTCAGAGGCAGGAGGTCAGGGTACGGAAGCCGAGCGGGCTTCTCACTTCTCACTTCTCACTTCTCACTTCTCACTCCCCCCTCCCCCCCTTCAGATCATGATAGTGGATGACTCGGTGAGCATCCGTCAGTCCATTGCAAGACTGATGGAGGAACAGGGCTGGCAGGTCACTGCTGCCAAAGACGGGATAGATGCGCTGGAGAAATTAGGCGCCCGCGGGATTCCGGACCTGATTGTGCTGGATATAGAAATGCCCCGCATGAACGGCTATGAATTTCTCAATGCGCTGCGCGTACAGCCGGCATATCGGGAGATACCGGTCATCATGCTGACCTCAAGGGCGGCAGGAAAGCATCGGGACAAGGCAATGGGGCTGGGGGCAAAGGGTTATGTCATAAAGCCCTATAATAACGAGGAATTTATAGCACTTATTTTGCAGTTGACGAAGCGGTGAAAGGGGTTTGTCTGAGGGAGGAATTTTTCTCGCAAAGCGCGCGAAGAGCGCTAAGAAAAGCCTTTAAAATATTGTATTCTTCTTTGCGACCTTTGCGTGCTTTGAGAGAAACACCCTCTGCCCTCTTTTAAAAAAAGGGGGAGGAATTTTTCTCGCAAAGCACGCGAAGAGCGCTAAGAAAAGCCTTTAAAATATTGTATTCTTCTTTGCGACCTTTGCGTGCTTTGCGAGAAACACCTTTTTTTTCTCGCAAAGCACGCGAAGAGCGCTAAGAAAAGTCTTTAAAATTTTGTATTCTTCTTTGCGACCTTTGCGTGCTTTGCGAGAAACCGGGGGCAGTGACAGGTATGGCGCAATTTTTGCTTTTTCGGATAAAAGACAGACGATACGGGATTGATCTGCCGCTGGTCAGGGGCATCCGCAGCGCGGGAGCAGAGGGAATGTCTTCGGCTCAGAGTGCGCTGCAACTTTCCGGTCTCCTGACAGACAGAAAAGCAGAGACGCAAAATATTGCGTCTCTGCGAGAGACGACCGCGGAAAAACGCTCTCCGAGGCTGATACTGGCTGCCGCGGGAAACCGCCTGCTGGCGCTCGGCGTCGAGCAGATTGAGCAGGTGATTTCCGCAGCAGATGAGGCGGTTGTCCCGATGTCTCCGATATTTGAAGGCATGTCGCTTGACTGCTTTCCCAAGGTTCTGAAACATGCCGGCGAACTGATTCTGGTTCTGAACCCGGAAAGCATTCTGAAATACCGGCTTAGGGAAACAGGCGATTTTTCTTTTTATCATCCGGGAGAAAAAGACCCGACAGCAGTTCATATAGAGGAAATCGGCTCGGAGATAGATACAGAATTTGATCTGCCGGCATCGGTGCTGGCGGAAGAGGACGCCGCCGCAATCGCCCGGCGCATAAAGCAGGAGAGCGTTTCCGACATGATTCTCAGAATTTCTTCTCACATATTGGAAAAAACCGTATCCCGGGAACTGGGAAGGGTTGAAAAGGTATGGAAATGCAGGGTGGGGAGCTTGGTGCCCGCCCTGCGGAAATGAAATTGCGGAAATGTCGGTGGGCAGCGAGCTGCCCACCCTACTACGGAAATGAAATTGCGGAGTCCTGCAAACTGAGTTTCTTAAAGAAACTCAGTTTGTCGGCGGAATTGTTTCAGATGCAGAACACTTATAAAGAAAAACCCAAGGTCGTCATTTTTCCGGCGCGGATGTCCCCGCATTATTTTTTTTCGCTTTTTGACGAAGCGCATCAGCCCGGACGCCGTGTTTTTTTTCTGTTGAGTATGCGTCAGGTGGAAGATATTGTCAAAGAACTGCCGGTTTGTCCGGTTCCCTTTGCGCCGCCGCATATAGAAGGAATTGCCGAATGGCGGGGACATGTTGTGCCGGTGATTTCTCTTGAGGAATGGCTGGGAATGCACCCGGAAGAAGCCGTTTCCCCCGACAGCGCCCGGCTGATAAGCCTCAGAACTTCGGGCATTACCCGGGGGCGGACCCTGATCCGAACCGGTACGGAGATACGGATAATGCCGGTTCCCGTTTCTTCCGTGCCGCGGCCCTCTGAGGTGAGATGGGCGCCCGACAAAGAATGTGTCAAAGGAGTTTACGAATGGGCAGAAGGCTGGCTGCTCGTGATCGCATAAAATTGAGAATTGAGAAATGAAGGACTGAGTTATGAGGACTGAGTGCTGAGTTATGAGGACTGAGAACTCAGCCCTCAGCACTCAGTCCTTCAGCACTCATTACTCATTACTCATTACTCAACTTAAAGGAGGTTTTATATGGAAAAAAAGCAGGGGACCGGTATCGGCACGGGGAGCCGGCTTGCCTCATTTGTCGGAGGGCTGCGCCGGGCGTCTTTCTTTCGGCGCGTTGCCGAAAGCATCCGCAACAAATTACTTGTTTCACTCATGGCGCTCGCGCTGATTCCCCTGGTGCTGCTCACATGGATCACCTATAAAGGCGGATCCGACGCTTTGGAAAAAAAAGCCTTTGACAATCTTACTGCTGTGCAGAGCATCAAATCTGCCAACATCAGAACGTATTTCCAAACCCGCATCGCGGATATGGACGTGCTGGTTGAAACGGTGAAAACCCTCAGAGAAAAAGCGTTTAACCAGTTGGCGTCCATGCAGGAACTGAAAAAGAAGCTGATTGAAAATTACTTCACAGAACGACTCAATGACATCGCGGTCCTTGCCGCGTCTCCTATGACGGGCGCCGCACTGGAGGCTTTTGCCAAAGCCGGCGCTGTGGGCGGATCCGAATGGAAAGCCGCCGAACGGATCCATGCCCCTTTTCTGGTCGGTTTTTCCGAAAATTACGGCTATTATGACCTTTTTCTGGTCTCATCAGACGGCAAAATCCTCTACACCGCGGCGCAGGAATCCGATCTGGGACAGAATCTGAAAACCGGCGATCTCAAAGACAGTCCCGCGGGTCAGGCTTTTGCCAAAGGCTTGCAAGCCCTCAGCTTTCAGGATTTCGGCGAATACGGACCCGCGGGCGCTGTGCCTGCCGCGTTTATTTCCGCTCCCGTGTCTTTCTCAGCCGGGGGTTCAGCCGGAGGGTCTGGCGGGGGCGGCGCGGCGCAGACCGGCGTGCTGATGGTACAGGTTTCCATAGACCAGATCAATCAGATCATGCAGGAACGCACCGGCCTCGGCGAAACCGGCGGCACCTATCTGATCGGGGCTGACAGACTGTTTCGCTCCGACTCCGTGCATGTGAGGGAAAGCACCGTGCTGAATCCTGCCTTTGCGGTGGATACCGTAGGCGTTGCCGAGGCCCTTGCCGGCAGAAGCGGGCAGGGAGTTGTGATTGACTACCGCGGGGAATATGTGCTTTCCTCATGGACGCCCCTGAATGTCCACGGCGTCAAATGGGCAATGCTTGCCGAGATGGATGTGACCGAGGCTTTTGTTCCCAAAGTCCCGGGCGAGGAAAAAGATTTTTTTGCAAAATACAGAGAGGGATACGGTTATAATGATATTTGTCTGATCAACCCTGACGGCTATCTTTTCTACAGTGTGGAAAAAGGAAAAGATTTTCAGACCAATCTGCTGACCGGTCCCTACAAACAGACCAATCTGGGAAGGCTGCTCTCCAATGTGCTGAAAAACAAAGCCTTTGCCATGGCGGATTTTGAAAAATACGCTCCGGACAGTGACGCGGCAGCGGCATTTTTTGCGCAGCCGGTCATCAGCAGGGACGAAGCGGAATTAGTTGTGGCTGTCCGACTGTCGCTGGAGCAGATCAATCAGATCATGCAGGAGCGTACCGGCCTCGGTGAAACCGGAGAAACCTATCTGCTGGGACCCGACAGGCTCTGGCGGAGCGATTCCCGCTTTCTCAAAGAACTCGGGGTCAAAACAACGGTTTTAAATGAAAAAATGAAAGCGGAGATGCAGAATCCCGCGTCTCTGCGGGAGGCGCTGGCAGGAAAGAGCGGCACGGAAATCATCGCCGAAAACTACCGGGGGCGCAAGGTGCTGAGTTCATGGTCCGCGCTGAATGTTGTCAGACCCGGTCCGGGAAATCCTGAGGGCGTGCGCTGGGCATTGTTTGCCGATATAGATTATGCGGAAGTCAAGGCGCCGGTGGTCCGAATGGCTTTATACAGCATTCTCACGGTGCTGCTGGCAACTGCTGTCATCATTTTTGCCGCGCTGCGTCTGGCGCGGGGTCTGACCACGCAGGTGAATCATATCACAGACCTTTTCGGCGAAATCGGCATCGGCAATTTTGCCGCCAGAACGCCGGTGGTCAGCGAGGACGAACTGGGGACCATGGCTTTTTCGCTCAATGCCATGCTGGACAACACGCTTTCGCTGATTCAGAGCAGCGAGGAGCGGGACACCATGCAGAAATCGGTGATGAAACTGCTGACCGAAATCTCGGAACTGGCTCAGGGCGATCTGACCAAGCGGGCTGAAGTCACAGAAGATTTTACCGGCGCGATTGCCGACTCTTTCAATGACATGGCAGAACAGATCGGACGCGTGGTCAGAAACGTGAAAGAGGCAACGCTTCAGGTCAGTTCCGTGTCTCAGGAGGTCAGCGACGCGACAGAGCAGTTGGCGGAAACCGGCGAAATGCAGGCAGTGCAGGTCTCCGACGCCATTGCCGCGATCAGTCGGATGGCGGTTTCCATTGCGCAGGTGGCGGCAAATGCTGCCCGATGCACACAGGTTTCAAAAGATTCGACCCGCCATGCCGAACAGGGCGCGCACACGGTGCGGAATACCAATGCGGCAATGGCTGCCATCCGGGAGCATGTTCAGGAAACCGCCCGTGCCATCAAACGTCTGGGAGAGAGTTCTCAGGAAATCGGCAATATTGTTCAACTGATTAACGATATTGCGGACAGAACTTCGATTCTGGCGCTCAACGCCTCGATTCAGGCGGCAATGGCAGGAGATGCGGGACGGGGATTTGCCGTGGTTGCCGAAGAAGTTCAGCGGCTCGCGGAGCGTTCCACAAACGCCACAAAGCAGATTGACACCCTGATCAAAAATATTCAGGGAGAAATCGCGGAAGCCGGCACCAGTATGGAAGAGAGCATTCAGCGGGTCGTGGAAGGGTCAAAGCTTGCCGATGATGCGCTCGGAAAGCTTGCCGAAATAGAAACCGTCACGACTCAGTTGGGCGAGCTGATTCAGGCGATTTCCATGGCTTCGGAACAGCAGGCAGGGGCTTCGGACACGATTGCTAAAACCATGTCCGAAGTGGGAGAAATCAGTTCCCGTGCTTCTGCGGCAAGCCGTCAGACCGCCATTTCCATGAAAAATCTGGCAGAAATATCCGACCGGCTGAATGAATCGGTCGCGGTCTTCAAACTTGAAGACGGGAAAGAAAAAAATTGAGAAATGAGAATTGAGAATTGAAATGTCATTCTGAACGAAGTGAAGAATCTGATTTCTCAATTCTCACTTAAAAAGGACTTTCAAAATGAAAACATTTAAAAAAATTCTGCTTTCACATCTTCTGGTATTGTCGCTGTTCACTGACGGCTTTGCACAGAACGAGGTGAATATCGGTTTCAATTATCCCAAGACAGGTCCCTATTCCCTTGAGGGACTTGCGCAGTTTTCCGGCGCCAAAATGGCTGTGGAAGAAATCAACGCGGCAGGCGGCATCCTCGGCAAAAAAATCAGACTGCATGTCAGAGATTCGGAATCCAAACCCGAAGTCGCCGTCAAAAATGTCGAAGAACTCATTGACAAAGAAGACTGTCAGATGATCTTCGGCGGCTCATCCAGCGCGGTGGCAATTGCCGGCGGAAAAGCCGCAAAAGCAAAAGGAAAGCTTTATTTCGGCACGCTGACCTATTCCAATGAAACCACCTGTCAGGAAGGTCACAAATACATTTTCAGGGAATGCTACAACGCATGGATGGGCGCAAAAGTTTTATCCGATTATCTGAGGGCGCATTATGCCGGAAAAAAATATTTCTACATTGTCGCAGATTACACCTGGGGCTGGACCACTGAGGAATCTATCCGAACCTTCAGCCTGACATTGGACAGAAAAGGACACAAACGGGCGCTGACGCCTTTTCCCGGCGCGACAGACGAAGATTTCAAAGATGCGCTGTCAAAAGCGGCAAATGCAAAACCCGATGTGATTGTGCTGGTGCTGTTCGGAAAAGACATGTCAAGGGCATTGACGCTGGCAACGGAGATGGGCTTGAAAAAGAGCATGTCTTTTGTGGTGCCGAATCTGACCCTGAGCATGGCAGCGGCTGCGGGTCCCAAAGTGATGGAAGGAGTTGCCGGCGCGCTGCCCTGGTGCTGGAATGTGCCTTACGACTATGATTTTAAAAAAGGCAAAGAATTTGTGGAAAAATACGCTGCCGCTTATGACAGTTATCCGACCACTTCCTCGGCTTCGGCTTATACCATTCTTCATGAATACAAAAGCGCGGCGGAGCGTGCAAAGAGCTTTGAGACAAAAGCCGTGATCGCGGCATTGGAAGACCATGAATTTACCCTGCTCAAAGACAGGCAGCAGTGGCGCAAATTCGATCACCAGTGTATTCAGACGGTTTATGCGGTCAGATGCAGACCCGAAAGCGAAGTGCTGAAAGACAAATTCAAACAGAACTACTTTGAAATCACAAGCAAAATGTCCGGCGAAGAAGCGGCGGCGGACTATGAGCGCTGGGCGGAAGAGAGAAAAAAAGCCGGCAAACCGCCGGAACTGGAATGGTAAAAAGTAGAACGGGTTTCAAATCCGTTTTACAGGTTGCAGTAGGGTGGGGTGAGCATCCTTCCGGAGTGCTAAAATGAAATTTTAGCATTTTTACAGTGCTAAAATTCGCTCCGCTCATTTCAGCACTCCGGAAGGCTTAACTTAATGGCATTGGGGGTGAACTTGCGAACCCCACCAACGGATATGGAACGGAAACAGAACGGATATGGCAAGGAAATGGAACGGAAACGGTAAGGGCATGACGCAAAGTTTTACAAATGAGGCAAAAACGGCTCAGAAACTGAGTTTTTTCAAAAAAATCAGTTTCTTCAGAGCGAGTCGTGTTGCGGTGTTTCAAATGGTTATCGGGTTTTTTTTCGTTTATTCTTCATGTATGCCGCAGGCGATGCACAAAAAAGAGACCCTTCGCTCCGCTCAGGGTGACAGAGGCGGCGCTCAGGGCGACAGGAGCGGCGCGGGTGACAGATTCAGCCCTGCTGAGATGAAAATTGATATTGATGCGGAATCGGAACTGTTCGCCCATGCCGATAAGATGTACCGTCTGAAATCTTATAAAGAAGCATTGAATCTTTATGACGAATATCTCAGCAAGTTTCCGCAGGGACGTTCCGCGCCCGAAGCACTGATGCGGGAAGGCGAAATTTATACCGCGATGGGGAATCACAAAACCGCCCGCAATGTCTGGCAGCATCTTCTGGATCAATACCCGGACTGTTCTTTTGTCTCCGAAGCCGGGGTTGAAATGCTCACTTCTCTTTACAGGGAAGGACAGTACAGACAGGTCATTTCTTTTGCAGACGCCGTAAGCGGAAAAATGTCTTCTCCCGCGCATATCCGCAGGCTTTATACGGTGTTGGGAGACGCGTATATCGCCGGCGGTTCTGCGATAAATGCCGTGCATTTCTACGGCAAAGCCCTCAAAGACGCGGACGCGCCCGAAAAAGCGCAGATACTTGCCAAACTCGGTTCCGCTTCCGAAAAGCTGAATCAGGAAGATATAGTGAAGTTCATGGAAAAAACCGAAGACAGTCCGGCAAAAGCGTATCTGGCGTATCGGCTGGCGCGCATCTTTGCAGAAGAGGGAAAGCATGAAGAGGCGCGGACCCTGCTTTCAAAGTTTGTCTCGCAGTTTCCCGAACATGAACACGCGCAGGCTGCTAAACAGCTCCTTGCCGGATATGAGGCAGACGCCGCGGCAGCAGACCGCTGGACTCTGGGATGTCTGCTGCCCCTTACGGGTTCCTACAAGGTTTTCGGAAACAAAGCATGGAAAGGCATTCAGCTTGCTGTGCAGGAGTTCGGTTCTGCCGAGGGCTTTCCGCCGATCAATATTATCAGAAAAGACACGGCGTCGGATCCGGATACTTCCGCGGCCGCGGTAAGGGAACTGGCAGAGGAACGCGTATTTGCGATTATCGGTCCTGTGGCGACCGCGGAAGCCGCGGGTCCCGAAGCCCAGCGATTAGGGATTCCCATAATCACACTGAGCCAGAAAGAAGGCATCACGGACATCGGAGATTATGTGTTCCGAAATTTTCTCACGCCCAAAATGCTGGCAGAATCGCTGGCTTCATATTGTGTGAAATCGCTGGGGCTGAGAACTTATGCCGTGCTTTATCCGGCTGAAAAATACGGCGAGACCTTTATGAAACTCTTCTGGGAGGAAGCGGAGGCGCAGGGGGGCAAAGTTGTCGGCGCGGAGTCATATCGTCCGGGGCAGACGGATTTCACCTCCGCTATCCGAAAACTCGGGCGGGGCTTTGAGGCGCTTTTCATTCCCGACGGTCCGGAAAAAGTGGGACTGATTCTGCCTCAGCTGGCTTTTTACGACATTCGCAATGTGCGGCTTTTGGGAACCAATCTCTGGCATTCCGAAAAACTGCTTCGGAGCGCGGGAAGATTTATGGAGAACGCTGTTTTTCCGGATATTTTCTTTGCAGACAGCCGTCTGGGGATTGTGCAGGACTTTGTGCGGGATTTCAGGCTGATGCACGGCGAGCGCCCTGATTTTATAGAAGCCCTTGCCTTTGACGCGGCAGCAATGCTGTTTCAACTGATGAGACGTTCCGATATTCAGTCTAAAAGGCAG
Source organism: Desulfatirhabdium butyrativorans (assembly GCA_022736535.1). Lineage (GTDB taxonomy): Bacteria > Desulfobacterota > Desulfobacteria > Desulfobacterales > JAIFKL01 > JAIFKL01. The sequence continues at coordinate 19,796 of DZCT01000015.1, forward strand.
TTGAGGGACGAACTCAGGCGGCTTCGGGATTTCCGGGGCGTGACCGGCATGACATCTTTTGACAACAGCGGAGAGGCGCATAAAAAACTCTATCTGCTTGAGGTGAAAAGGGGGCGTTTCACAGAAGCGGAGTGAGTTTTTTCCCACAGAAGGTTTCCCACAGAGACCACAGAGAAAAAAAAAGACCACAGAGGACACAGAGAATTATTTTTAAAACTCTCTGTGATCTCTGTGGGAAACAAATTTCCCACAGAGGACACAGAGAAAAAAAGACCACAGAGGACACGAAGATTTTTTACAATAGACATTTTCGGAAATAAAAAAAAGGTTCTCGCAAAGCACGCAAAGAGCGCAAAGAAAGAAAGAAAGAAAGAAAGAGAAAATGCGTCCGTTCCGCGATTTCCCGCCGGCTTTGCAGTCTTTGCGTTCTTCGCGGGCTTTGCGAGACCGATTTTAATAAAACGGGCAGCCGCTTATTTCCGAAAATGTCTAATAATTCTCTGTGCGCTCTGTGGGTGTTTTTTATCTATTTTAAGCCCGGGGCGCTCTGTGGGTGTTTTTTATCTATTTTAAGCTCTGGTCTAAGCTCTGGGCGCTCTGTGGGGTCTATCTATCTATCTATCTATCTATTCTAAGCCCTGGGCCTTGGGCTTTGGGCTTTGGCATTGTTGGGGTTCGCAGGCTCTATTTTTAGCCTGGGCCAACCTACAACTCTCTGTGAACTCTGTGGGAAACAAATTGCGGGGAAACAGGAAAAAGATATGAATACACACACACAGGAGCAGTTTATTTCGGGGGTTCGGGCTGCGCTGGGACACGCGCCCGGTCAGAAACGCAGGTGGGAGGATTTTTGGGATTCGCAGGGCAGAAAAAACCGCAGTTCTCCCCAAACACAGGAACCGGACCGGCTGCTTGAGCATATCGCAAAGCGGAGCAGGGCACAAAGAGAAAAACTTCTCGACATGCTCATTCAGGCAGGCAGTCCTTTGAATCTGAAGGTCATAGCGCAAAAAAATATTGCCGATGCTGCTGCCGCCATCGCCCAATCAGTTCGGGAAAAAACGCCGGAATGGACCGCTTTCAAAAGTGTGGCGGTCTGGAAACATCCGCTGATCGAAAAACTGCATCTGCCCGAAATACTGGCAAAACAGAATGTGCCGGTCTTTTTCAGCGATTTCAAAGACGAGTCTGAAAGAAAGATGTTGCAGGAAAAAGTCAGGGATGCTTTTATCGGCATCACATCGGCGGATTTCTGCATTGCGGAAACCGGAACATTGGTGATGAAAACCCGTCCGGGGCAGGCGCGCTCGGTTTCACTGGTGCCGACAATTCATGTTGCCGTAATCGGACTGCATCAGATACTTGCAAATCTGAAAGAACTTTACACGGTTCTCACCCGGGACCCCGCAGAAAAAAAAGAGGGACTGAGCAACTGCATGACTTTCATTACGGGACCGAGCAAAACAGCAGATATTGAAGCAACGCTGGTTCACGGCGCTCACGGTCCCAGAGAAGTTTATATTTATGTGCTTGGCAGTGAGAATTGAGAAATAAAGGACTGAGTAATGAGTGCTGAAGTCCTCAGCACTCAGTCCTTCAGCCCTCAGCACTTCTATTTCTCAATCCTCAATCCCCCGAAGGAGACCGTCATGTCCGGTAAAAAAAAAATTTATGTCAATATATTGATGATCTTGGGGCTTTGTCTGCTGCCGCCGGCTGCTGCGGCGGCGGCAAAATTCAAAGTGCTGGTCGTCATGAGCTATGACGACGCCTTTCCCTGGGTCATCGAAACAAAAGAAGGACTGGAATCTGTGCTGGCAGGTACCTGTGAAATGAAATATTTTTACATGGATACCAAAAACCGCCCGGAAACCGCAAACCAAAAGGGAAAAGAAGCCTTTCATCTGTATGAAAGCTTTGAGCCTCAGGGCGTGATCGCCTCGGACGACGACGCCCGGTCCGAATTTGTCGTCCCCTATCTGAAAGACAAAGTGAAAACGCCGGTCATGTTCTGCGGCGTAAATGCCGAAGCCGCCAAATACGGCTATCCTGCCTCAAATGTCTCGGGCATTCCGGAACGCTGTCATGTGGCGGAATCCATTGCTTTTGCCCGGCAGATTCTTCCCTCTGTCAAAACTTTCGGCTATATGATGAAAGACAGCACCACCGGAACAGCGGCTTTGGAGCAGATCAAAAGCGAGACAGCTTCTTATTCGGCAACATTCGTGGGTGCCAAAATGCCCAGGACCCTGAATGAGACAAAAGCAATGACGCTGGAACTCAAAGCGCAGTGCGATATGCTCTTCACGCCCACCATGCAGGGAATTGCCGGCGACAGCAACGAGTCGCTTTCAGATAAAGAAGTGATGCCGGTCATGGCGGAAATTTTCGCCAAGCCCATTATCGGGGGCAGCGGATACAATATCAAATACGGAATGCTCTGCGGCGTGATCAAAACCGGACAGGAACAGGGCAGAACCGCAGGCAAAATGCTGCTCAAAGCCATGGAGGGCGCGGCAGTTTCTCAGATGCCGATTACCCGGAATCAGCAGGGAAAACGGATTGTAAACGTGACAATGATGAAAAAACTCGGCATCCGTCCCAATCCTGTTGTTCTGGAAGGCTCGGAACTGGTGAGAACAGAGTAGGGGCAACCCCCTGTGGTTCAATGGCGTCTTTGCAGGTCGGGGTGAGCCTGCGAACCCCGACATCTGCCTCACCCCGACCTGCGAAATTACTGTGTGAAGTGTGTTTTTTGCGGGCTCGGGTTTGCTGTGCTGCTTGTTCGCTGTGTTTCTTTTTTCTGGTTTTCTTGATCGTTGTTTCACTTGGTCCTCCTACCGGTTTTGCTTTTTTTAAAGTGTGCCTTGGGGAGGCCTACGGAAAAAACATTGGTGGGCTTCGCAGGCTCAGCCCACCCTACGGGCGGCGTGGACAGCCCGTCTCATTCATTCAGGTTCGGATAGCAGGCGATGTTTCAGACGATCATAGAATCTTTATTGGAAGAGAAAATCGGTTTGGACCCGGAAACGGCAGGAGCTGAAAACCTTGACAAAGCATTTCGTCGCCGGATAGAG
>DZCT01000748.1 GCA_022736535.1 Desulfatirhabdium butyrativorans
TTTCTCGTTCAAACATTGTTTAAAAAACATGAAGATGTTCTGATTCCGCTCCGATAACGAAATATTCATGCAGAATACAAATGCAAAGGATATGCCATCCGGTACAATGTTCATCAGAATAGGAAAAAATTTATGATTGCAGCCTTCATTTTCAGCCTCAGTTTCTGTGTTTTATTCCCTTATCAAAAGCTGTAAAAGAAAGGCATTACGAGTGTCTCTGTTATTTGATGAAAGGCGTTCAGAAATTAAAAAATCATTAAATTACCGTAAGAGCGGGGCAATATAAGGCGTCATCGCCGGCAATATGATGAAAACCGATTGAAAATAAAATAAAATAAAGATAAAATCATCTGAAAATCAGCAGGCGGGAAGATGAAAAGGAATTTTCAGGGGGGAGAAAGATTCTTTCAGGGCATGTTTCTATCGCCCGCCGGTGCGTCTGCAAAGATTGTGCATAGTTAGGCAAGTGTCTGAACCCTGATTTGCAGGATTACAGGATTGACAGGATTTCTGTCTGACCGCTCATCCGGGTCCGTAATATCCGGGCATGGGGGCAGGCTGAACAGAAATCATGAAAATCCTTTAATCAGGCGAATCAGAGTTCGGACTTCTGCCTCACATCGCCAGCTTTCTGAGAATAGCGGACAGTTCCGCCATGCCGATTTTCCCGTCGCCGTCCGTGTCCGCGCAGAGCGCGGGCGCACCGCCTGCCTGAGCGGCGGTCAGGATTTGCAGCACGGTCACGGCGTCCGCAAGCGTGATGTCGCCGTCTCCGTTCACGTCGCCTTTGAGACATTCCGGCTCAGGCGCAACCACCGTCACGCCCGAAGCCGCGGTCATGTCCTGTTCCGGCTTCACGGTGATGTCGTTCACGCTGTCGCCGTCCGTGTCGCAGGTCAGAGACCATTCAGCCGGAGCGATCACATCGCCGGCCTTTGCTGTTTCCGCAACTGTCAGATCAAACACGATTTCCGCCGTCTGTCCCGCGGGAATGTCTCCTGTCCATACAATCTGATTCAGTTCGGCGTTATATGTCATTTCCGCATCGGAGCGTTTTGCCGGAGCGGCGTACTCCGTGCCTGCGGGCAGCGGAACCGTCAGCACCGCACCGGTCACGTCCGTGTCGCCTTCGTTCACAACGCTTGCCGACAGCCGCAGCGTGT
>DZCT01000374.1 GCA_022736535.1 Desulfatirhabdium butyrativorans
ATTTCCGCGAGCGCATCGGGCGACGTCAGCGCCATCGCAGCCCCGCCGAGCGAACTGTTTCCCAGCGGCTTGTATGCCTCAGGCGGCAAATCCGGAATCATGCCGACAGAAATGGCAGACCTCGGATTGATGAAACAGCCGAAAGTGCCTGCCACGTAGAATGTCGTCAACTCCCGAAGAGACATTCCCACCGAATTTGTCAATGTCTCAAGGATGGTGAACATTGCGGCTTTTGATCTGATGAGGCTGTCGAGATCAATCTGGCTGATGATGAGGTCTTCATGACTCGCGGAATCGCCCGCCGGAACAACCACAAGATAAGGAATGCCGTCTTTTTCTCTGAGCCTGCCGCCGCAGACCGAAGGTACAAATTTGCCGCGAATGTCAATCATGCCGGAAAGAAACAGATGTGCGGCGAGATCAATCAGCCCCGAACCGCAGATGCCTTTGGGTTTTGTCTCGCCGATGGGGTGAATGTCGAAATGATGCGTTTCCGAGTCAGTTGTAAAAATCGCAATTCGGTCAATCGTGCCGGGACCCGCCATCATTCCCATTCGCGTAACGCCGCCTTCCAGCGCGGGACCCGCCGCGCCCGCACAGCCGATCAGCCAGTTTTTGTTTCCGAGAACCACTTCCGCATTGGTTCCTACGTCCACTAAAATAGCGGTTTCTTCTGCTGTGTTCATGCCGGAAAAGAGAATGCCCGCAATCAGATCGCCGCCGAAATAGCTCCCGATATTCGGAAACATCAGCACTTTTGCCGTCGGGCTTGCCTGAATGCCCAAATCTTTTGCCTCACACATTCCGGGGTGATTGACGACCGGAATATACGGCTCCCGGATGATCCAGTGCGGGTTCAGCCCCATGAACAGATGCGTCATCGCGGTATTTCCGGCAACTGTAATAAAGAAAACATCTTCCGGCTCAAATTTGCAGGATTTGCATAAGTCAGCCATTTCACGATTCAGACCGCCGATAATGAGCCGGTTGAGATGATCCAAACCGCCGTCTGTAGCGGCATAATGGATTCGTGCGAGAATGTCGGGACCGATGCTGATCTGGGGATTGTCAAAAGATGTCTCACCCAGCGCCTGCCCTGAGACAAGATCAATCAGACGAAGCACGACCCGAGTCGTGCCTAAGTCAACCGCAAGTCCGAGAAACGGTTTCGGGTCTGCGGCATGTCTCATTCCGACCACAAGCCAATCTCCGCCTTTTTCTATATCCGGTCTGGGAAAAGGGAGCAAAACACAGCGCACATCATAATTCCATTTTCTGAGCAGTTCCGGCAACTGCTTGAGGAGCGGGAAGGCGATGCTTACGGATGCGGCGTGAATAAGGTTCTTCAAGGCGGCAGCAAGCCGGTCTGCATCTGCGGTATTGTCTCGGAGCGTGGGCGGAGTCAGGGTAACAGTTTTAACATAAGCGGAGGAAAGCGAATTTTGTCTCATCATGAATCCTGAAGTTGTGCAATAATATCATTCATCACATCGCCGGCTTTTCCCCGAATCAGGTAATCGCTGATGCTGCCTGTCAGCGGGGTCCGTTCCGGGTTGATCTCGATGACCTTTGCGCGGCTTTGTTTGGCAATCATGGGCATGGTTGCGGCAGGATGCACCACAGCGGATGTGCCGACCACCAGCATGATGTCGCAGTTCGCCGCGAGCCTTCTGGAGCGGAACAATGCCTCGTGCGGAATCATCTCCCCGAAGAAAACGACTTCGGGTCTGAGAATGCCCTCGCACTGGCATCGGGGCGGAATTTCACTGATATCCACCTTGGCGGTTTCGATTCTTTTCTGGCAGATCATGCAGCGCTGCCATGCGAAACTTCCATGAAATTCAATCACATCTGTATTGCCTGCCATCTGATGAAGCCCGTCAACATTCTGCGTGATAACGGCTTCCAGAATGCCCATCTGCTCAAGCGTTGCCAAGCCTTTGTGCCCGTCATTGGGCTTTGCTTTGTCAATCAGGATTTTCATGTCTTTGATAAGGACATTCCAGACATCTGCCGGGTCTTCCATGAACTTGTCAATGTGCGCGTAATCCGGATCAATTTTTTCCCATACGCCGCCTTTTCCACGGAAGGGCGGAATGCCGCTGTCAACGGAAATGCCCGCACCGGTCAGCGCGACCACCTTTTTTGCGGCTTTCAAATCGGCAGCCGCTTTTCTGATTAAATTTTCCATAAAATTCCTTTCGGTAAAGTTTGTGAAGTGATGCCGGGTTTTTGCTACGAACGGACACAAATTGTTACACGAATGAAGCACGAATTTTGAGTCTCGTTCCCATGCTCCGCGTAGAACGAGTTTTCAACTCGTTTCACACCTTAAACGGGTTAAAAACCCGTTTTACATTCATCCGGACGCGGAGCGTCCGCTCTGCATTCCCACGCGGAGCGTGGGAACGAGAGGAATGTATTTTTACAGCTCAAACTCCATGTCACATGCCACAGCAAGACATTCAAAATCATAGCCTTTTCTGACAATGGCTTCATTGCAGATTTCGACGATCTTGTCAACCTGCCGGTCGGTTCTGTCCTGATTCAGATGAAACAGACCCAGTTTCTTTACTTTGGCGTCACGGGCAAGCCGGAATGCCTGTGTGAATGAGGAATGTCCCCATGTTTTGAACAGCTTGTATTCCGCAGGTGTGTATTCACCGTCATGAATCAGCAGGTCTGTTTCCGCGCAAAATTCAGTATAAGCTTCAAAGGGCAGTCCTGCGGGATGAACATGACCCAGTTCATTGTCCGTCAGAAAGACAAAGGATTTGCCGTTTTCTGTGAACTTGAAACCCGTGCCGGTATTGGGATGGCTGATATTGATGGGCGTCACGCTTATCGAACCGATTTCAAAGCTGTCTTTACAAACATCATCTTCGCCGTAAATGATTTTTGCCTGTATATTCGCATATTTTACAGGAAAATGCGGATAATCCATGACTTTGGAAAGCATCTTCTGAATATAGCTGGAAAAAGGACATCTCACCATTCGGATTTCGTAAAGGCTGTTGTAAATAGGCTTGAAAAAAGGGAATCCCATGACATGATCCCAGTGCGCGTGTGTAAAAAGCAGATTGAGGCTGAAAACATTTTCCCGGATCAGTTTGTTGCCGAGTCTCCGGATGCCGGTTCCCGCGTCCGCAATGATGATATCCCCGCTTTCGGCTCTGATTTCAATGCAGGTCGTATCGCCGCCGTATTTGATGTAGTCTTTCCCCGAAATGGGAATAGAACCCCTTGAACCCCAGCATTTTATATACATTTTTCAATCCTCATTACGAATTACGAAATCACGAAATTGTCCGCAAAGGAGTAGGGGCGAGCCGGCGGCTCGCCCTCCGGAGTGCTAAAATGAAATTTTAGCAAGATGCAAGGAGCTAAAATTCGCTTCGCTCATTTCAGCACTCCGGAGCGTGCAAGGAGCTAAAATTCGCTAGTGCTAAAATGAAATTTTAGCAAGATGCAAGGAGCTAAAATTCACTTCGCTCATTTCAGCACTCCGGAGCGTGAGGGTAGGCCGTCGGCGTGCCACTACGGAATATCAGACACATCCGGATCAATCCTCAACCTTTACCAGAAACGTATGCCAGATGCCTTCATGTTCCTGTCGCGTTACGATCCTGACAGGATGCTGAGACAGTCTGAAAACAATGTCTCGCGCTTCGGAGCGTAGCAGCCCGGACAGAATCAGCCATTTTTTACCCGAAAAAGCCTCCGGACAGATCAGACGCTTCATCACGTCATAGTGAATGTTTGCGATCACGAGGTCTGCCCGGCAGGCGATAAAATCTTCCGCCCGCGCCTGAAGCAGCAAAATTCTGTCCTCCAGCCCGTTTAATACCGTGTTTCGTTTTGCGGTTTTTGCGGCTAAAAAATTGAAGTCAAGCGCAAGCGTCCGCGGACATCCAAGTTTCGCTACGGCAAGGGCAAGCAGACCGGTTCCGGTTCCCAGATCAAGCGCGGATGCAATTCTTTCTGTCCCGCATACCTGTTCCAGCATGTTCAGGCAGTCATGCGTTGTCGGATGCGTACCTGTCCCGAAAACAACGCCCGGATCCAACATAATTTCCCATTTCTGTCTGCCGTTGTCAGATAAAGCGATTTCCTCGTCCCAGTCCCCTTTCCACGGCGGCAGTATCAGGAAACTGCCGATGGTGAAGGGCGCAAGCCTTCCGCCCTGCCATTCATTATATGTCATCCGGAACTGATCTAAAAGCACCAGTTCCGGAGACGCGTCTATGAGTTGCTGAACTTTGTCTTGGGAAGGCTCGGAGAAAAAGAGAAAAGAAAAACCGTCCTCCTGCCAGTTGCCGATAAAACTTTTGCCGAAAAACTTATCCGGGGTCCCGGCATTTCCCTGAAGATAATAGATATACAGATCATTATAAGGGCACGCCGGCGGCGCGCCCTCTGACCCCTGACCCCTGACCCCTGACCCGTTATTCATGTTTCGGCAACTGATCCAGATACCATTTCATGGGATCAAGCAGTTCAAAGCCCATGCTCTTCAATTTTCTCTTGATGTGTGCGACATTGTTGGTGAGAAGATAGGGGAAAACCGCCCGCTTTCCCTCATCCCAATAGCGCGCAACCAGAATGCTTCCGAAAGAAATTTTCTCCTCAGTGATGGCGTCCACAATGCGCTTCATCTGCCCCTGCTTGTTTTCCACAAGGATACACAGCAACATTCCGGGTTCTTCGATTCCCAAGACATTGACAAATGCCCGCAGGAGATCACGCACGGAAATGATGCCTTTGAGTTTTCCGTCTTCGTCCACGACAGGGAACGCGCCCACACGGGTCTGATGGATCAGCATAATCGCATCCTGAAGCGTGTGCATCGGGGAAACCGTGGTAACATTTGTGGTCATGATGTCTTTGACTTTCAGCTCGGCAACCTTTTTCTTTTCTTCCTCAAGATTGCAGACATCCGCAAATACCGAAGGCATGGCGCTCCGCACATCACGGTCTGTAACAACACCCAGCAGATTGTTTTCGCTGTCAATTACCGGAAGATGGCGGATTTTGTTTGCTGCCATCTTGTCTCTTGCCTCAAAAATACTTGCTTCTTTACCGATGGTAATCACATTCTTCTGCATTGAGTTGGTGACAAACATTTATTTTCTCCTTAAAA
>DZCT01000749.1 GCA_022736535.1 Desulfatirhabdium butyrativorans
GGTGGTTATGGGGATACCCCCGTTGCGGTACGGTCGCGGTCGCTTCCCCGAGCGGTGGAAAAATGGCGGCGCCGGCATTCCGGCGCCCGCATGGTTTTGCTATAAATGGGGTTAGTTTTCCTTGACGACAGAAATGCCCCGCAGGTTGCGCTCTATCTTTATTATGATGAAAAGAAAAATAATCAGCAAAAAAGTTGCAAAGGAACCGGCGGCTATATCCAGCGATTGTGCGCCCGCCGCTTTAGCCAAAACGTATTCCTTTTGTTTTTGTTCCATGTCGGCATTTCTTTTGTCAACGATCTTTGAAAACTGGGCAAAATGCCAATCAATTGCCTCATCGACGTCGATAAAGCCGGGAACATCAGCAGGTTTCTGCCCAACGGGTTGCGCCGCCGCAACAATCGCCTTTTGTGGCGCTATTTTCTTTACCAATTCGGCGGAAAATTCGTTCAGGCTTTTAAAGTATGCGTTTTGGGTCTGCTCTGGCAGTTCGCTTGCTTTTTTCGTAACAAAGTCACGCAATTTTCCGGCTTCAGGGACGAACTGATATACATCTCTGATGTATTGAGAAATATTTTTAACTACGGCATCAATGTCGGGGTTCTTTATTTCGCTTTCCAATTTTCTGGATTTCCCTTCCTCTTTCGGGTTTTGCACTGCCGGATTCTTTAATGCCGTAAACACATCAAGTTTTGGGGAGTTTTCAGGTGTTACGATGACAGGATTGGTATTTTGGGGTTCCGCGCGTAAAAGTTTGCCTGCCGCCGACGAACCAAAAATAATCGCCGCAATAAGGGCCAATGTCGCGCCCGTAATTACGACAAGGCGCAGAATAGTGAGATATACATTTTCGACTTTGTTCAAAAAACTCATGTGATTCTCCTTTCTTGTTAAAGCCAGTGGCGAGCCGGGCCGGAAGCGGCCCATCGGAATGCGATCGGCTCTATCGTCCTGCTTGGCGGCGACAATTTCATACTTCCCGGCTCACCCATCGCAAGCGTCTGACGAACCCGTCTTTTTAAGCAGTATCTACACGATCGTCTCAAGCATGATAAAACCTCCTTTTGCATTTTTTTATGGTTCATTGCCTTATCCCGTATTTATCTTTGATGAACTCGTCAAAAGTCGATTTTGCCCCCTTTTGTCATTCCGTGCTTGAC
>DZCT01000375.1:0-3430 GCA_022736535.1 Desulfatirhabdium butyrativorans
ATTCTCAATTCTCAATTCTCAATTCTCAATTCTCAATTCTCAATTCTCAATTCTTAAACGGCATTCCCAAGAGTTTGAGAAGTTCCCTGCCTTCTTCATCCGTTTTGGCTGTTGTCACCACCGACACATTCAGCCCTTTGATGCTCTCGATTTTGTCATAGTCAATTTCCGGGAAAATGATATGCTCTCTGATTCCCAGAGAATAATTCCCGTGACCGTCAAAGGCTTTGCCTGAAATGCCTCTGAAATCACGGACCCGTGCCAGGGCAATATTCACCAATTTGTTGAAAAAATCATACATCCGGTCTTTGCGGAGCGTCACCATGCAGCCTATAGGCATTCCGGTACGGAGTTTGAATGTGGCTATAGATTTTTTTGCCCGAGTCACGACAGGCTGCTGTCCGGAAATCATCCGGAGTTCTTCCACAGCCGCATCAATCAGTTTGATATTATGGATTGCCTCGCCTAATCCCATATTCAGAACAATTTTGTCCAATTTCGGGATCTGCATCATATTCTTATAACCGAAGGTTTCCCTGAGTTTGGGAATCACTTCTTTTTCATAATACTGCTTCAACTGAGACATGATCTTGAATCCTCGGTTCGGGGTGAGGGGTTCGGGGTGAGGGGTTCGGGGGGGAGGCCCCTCTGACCTCTGACCTCTGACCCCGCACCTATTCTATAATTTCGCCGCATTTGCCGCAAATTCTGACTTTTTTGTCATCTTCAAGGCTTTTGAATCTGACGCGGACCGCTTTGGCGCATTTGCCGCACATCAGCATCACGTTTGACAGATGAATCGCAGATTCGCTCTCCACAATTCCGCCCTGTTTGTTGGCAGCCGTGGGTCTTGAATGCCGTTTGACGATATTGACATTTTCCACCAGAACTCTGCCTTTTTTTCTGTTGATCTTCAGGACTTTGCCGATTTTGCCGCCGTCTTTTCCGGCTATGACTCTGACTTTGTCATCTTTTCTGATATGACATTTTGCTATCATGTCCTACAAAACCTCCGGCGCGAGCGAAATGATTTTCATAAACCGTTTTGCCCGCAGTTCCCTTGCCACGGGACCGAAAATGCGGGTGCCCACGGGTTCTCTGTGCGCATTGATCAACACCGCCGAATTGTCGTCAAATCGGATATAGGAGCCGTCGGGCCGCCTGATGCCTTTTTTGGTCCGAACCACAACAGCCTTTAAGACTTCCCCTTTTTTGACTTTGGCATTCGGGATGGCCTCTTTCACACTCACGACAATAATATCGCCGATGGTTGCGTAACGTCTCCGGGACCCCCCGAGCACTTTGATACAGTAAACCACTTTTGCCCCTGAATTGTCCGCAACCGTCAATCTGGTTTCTGCCTGAATCATAGAAAGTTTTCCTCATACCTGTAAGCCCGGCGACACGAGGTCGTGCCGGCGGCGTGACCCTACACGGCTTTGACAAGCACCCTGTTGACACGCCATTTTTTGGTTTTGCTCAAGGGTCTGGATTCTGAGATCAGTACCTTGTCGCCGGTCTGGCAGGTGTTTTTTTCATCATGCGCGGCAAATTTGGCGCGTCTTCTGACAAATTTATGATAAAAGCGGTGTCTGACTAATCTTTCCACCATAACGACAACCGTTTTGTCCATTTTGCTGCTGACAATCGTTCCGATCATCTGCCTTCTGTTTCCACTGTTCTCCATAACTGCTCTCTTCTTGACCTCTTTTTATCTCTTTCCCGATCGCTGCTGCATCTGCATAACGGGTTTGGAACCCGTTTGCTGCTAGCTGCTGCACGCGGACACGCCGCGCTCGGTCCGCCCTAGCAGAGACGCACGGCCGTGCGTCTTTACGGCATCTGTCTGATGACGGTTTTGAGCCGCGCCACATCGCGTCTGGTCTGCTTGAGCTTCTGCGGATTTTCCAGTTGTCCCACACTGTGGGCAAAGCGCAGATTGAAAAGCTCCTGCTTGAGTTCTGTGATTCTGCCGAGCATTTCTTCCCGGCTCATCTCTCTGATTTCGGCTGCTTTCATCTTTCGCCTCTCTCTATAAAGCGTGTTCTCAGCGGCAGTTTGTGTGCGGCAAGGCGCAATGCCTCTTTTGCCAGTTCTTTGGACACGCCTTCCATTTCATAGAGGATTCTGCCCGGTTTTATGACCGCGACCCAGGCTTCGGGCGCGCCTTTTCCTTTACCCATTCTGACTTCGGCGGGTTTTTTACTGACGGGTTTGTCCGGGAAAATGCGGATCCACATTTTGCCGCCTCTTTTGACGTGACGGGTCATGGCAATACGGGCGGCTTCGATCTGTTTGGAACTGATCCAGCCGCATTCCACTGCCTGAAGACCGAATTCGCCGAAATTCAGTGTCCCCCCGCGCAGTGCCACGCCCCGCATCTTGCCTTTCTGCTGCTTGCGATATTTTACCCTTTTGGGACTCAGCATGTATTCTCCTTCGTCGGGGTGAGGGGTGAGGGGTGCTTTTTCCCTCCGGAGTGCTAAAATGAAATTTTAGCTCCGGAGTGCTAAAATGAAATTTTAGCAAGTACGCCGGGGTGAGGGGTACGTTTTCCCTCTGACCTCTGACCTCGAACCTGTTTTTACGCTTCCGCCTGATCTTTTTTCAGCACTTCGCCCTTGAACACAAAGACTTTCACGCCGACGATGCCGTAGGTGGTGCGGGCTTCTGCAAAGCCGTAGTCAATGTCGGCGCGCAGGGTGTGCAGGGGAACCCTGCCTTCTCTGTACCATTCGGTTCTTGCCATTTCCGCGCCGCCGAGTCTGCCGGCGCATATAATTTTCACGCCTTTGGCGCCGAATCGGATTGCGGAGGTCACCCCGCGTTTCATGGCGCGGCGGAAAGCCACTCTGCGCACAATCTGCAAAGCGACATTTTCGGCAAGGAGCTGCGCGTCAATTTCGGGTTTTCGGACTTCCTGTATGTCTATCAGAATTTCCTGTCCGGCTTTGTTGACCCCGGGCAGTTTTTCAAGTTCTTTTCTGAGCTGGTCAATTTCAGCCCCTTTTTTTCCGATGACGATCCCGGGTCTTGCCGTATAGATGCGGAGTCGGATACGCTTGGACGACCTTTCGATTTCTATCTTGGAAATACCGGCATGATAGAGTTTCTTTTTAATAAATGCTCTGATCCTGAAATCTTCCAGGATGTAATCCGCGTAATTTTTCCCCGCATACCACCGGGAGTCCCAGCTTTTGATGATTCCCAATCTCAATCCCACAGGATTTACTTTCTGGCCCAAGCGTCTGTTCCTCCTTTTTAATTGAGAAGTGAGAAGCGAGAATTGAGAAATATTTAAGATTCTTCACTTCGTTCAGAATGACAGTTCAATTCTCAATTCTCAATTCTCAATTCTCAATTCTCAATTCTCAATTCTTCTCGCTCAATGTCACCGTAATATGAGCTGTCCGTTTCAGTATTCGCGAGC
>DZCT01000375.1:3530-5134 GCA_022736535.1 Desulfatirhabdium butyrativorans
TTCTTCTCGCTCAATGTCACCGTAATATGAGCTGTCCGTTTCAGTATTCGCGAGCCTCTGCCCCTTGCTCTGGCTCTGAAACGCTTGAGCATGGGACCCGGATCGGCTGTAATATTTCGGATGATCAGGGCATCCACATCAACGGCTGCATTCTGACCGGCATTGGCCACGGCAGAACGCAGGACTTTCTCCACAAGAGCGGCTGACTTCTGGGGCATAAATTTCAGCATTGCCACACCCTCTTCTGCCCTTTTTCCTTTCACAGCGCCGATAAGTTTACGCACTTTCTGGGGAGAAATACGCACATATCTTGCCACGGCTCTGATCTCCATTTGCCATTCTCCTTAAAATAAGGTTCGGGGTGAGGGGTTCGGGGTCAGAGGTTTTCCTCTCACCCCTCACCTCTGACCTCTTTTACTTCTTCAATTTCGATTTTTTATCACCGGAATGTCCGTAGAAGGTCCGCGTCGGCGAAAATTCGCCCAATTTGTGGCCGACCATATTTTCCGTTACAAAAACCGGCACAAATTTTTTACCGTTATGAACCGCCAGCGTTATGCCCACCATATCGGGAACAATCACGGAACGTCTGGACCATGTTTTGATAACCTTGTTGCTGCGGGTATCCTGAGCATTCTTCACTCTTCCGATTAATTTCGGCTCAATATACGGACCTTTTTTCAACGACCGCGGCATAATTTCTCCTACAATAATTTTAAAAATTGAGAATTTATTTCTCAATTCTCAATTCTCAATTCTCAATTTAAAGATTTACTTGCTGCGTCTCTTGACGATATAACGGCTGCTCGTCTTGTTTTTGCGGGTTCTGTATCCCTTTGAGGGCATTCCCCAGGGCGAACAGGGATGCCTGCCGCCCGATGATTTGCCTTCGCCGCCGCCCATCGGATGATCCACCGGATTCATCGCCACGCCGCGCACTTTGGGTCTTTTTCCCAGCCAGCGGTTTCTGCCGGCTTTGCCCAGAGAAATATTTTCGTGCATCACATTTCCGAGCTGACCCACCGTTGCCTTACATGCCAGCAGCACCATGCGGACTTCGCCCGAAGGCAGTTTCACGAGTGCATAACGGTCTTCTTTTGCCATGAGCTGGGCAAAACCGCCCGCGCTTCTCACCAACTGCCCCCCTTTTCCGAGACGCAGTTCGATATTGTGGATATGCGTGCCCAGGGGGATATTCTGAAGCGGAAGCGTATTGCCCGGTTTGATGTCCGCGCCGGGACCCGACATGACCGTATCGCCTGCCGAAAGCCGCAACGGCGCCAGAATATAGCGTTTTTCGCCGTCAGCATAATGCAGCAGCGCGATCCGCGCCGAGCGGTTCGGGTCATATTCAATGGCGGCAACCTTTGCGGGAATGCCGATTTTGTCCCGTTTGAAATCAATGATTCGGTAATGCCGTCTGTTGCCGCCGCCCCGGTGTCTGCTGGTGATAACACCGTGGACATTGCGTCCGCCTGATTTTTTGCAGACTTTCAGGAGACGCTTTTCAGGCGCGGTCCCTGTCACTTCTTCATAGGTCTGATAGTCCTGAAATCTGCGCCCGGCAGATGTCGGGTTTGTCTTTTTCACTGCCATGATAGCTC
>DZCT01000016.1 GCA_022736535.1 Desulfatirhabdium butyrativorans
TAATGTATTATCAGCTTATATTTCCGAAAATAATATGAACAGTGAGGCACTGACTGCCTGTATTGACAGTTTTTATGAGAACTCTGAAAATAAGAGTAAAAAAAATATATTATAATGGATAACGCCCCGTTTCACCGCAGTAAATCTTTCCGGGGAAAAATGGAAGAACGGGAAAAAAACATATTGAGATATTTTATCTGCCGAGATGTTCTCCTCACCTGAATCTTATTGAAATATTATGGAGATTTATGAAATATGAGCGGGCAGAATCCGGTGCTTATGAAAGCTGGATATATTGAAGATGTTATTATCAATTTCGGAAAAAAATATAGAATTAATTTTGTCTGAGAAAAAAGCCCCGAAATAAATTTCGGGGCTGAAAGCCCAAGCCTGCTGAAGCAGGCTGTCCGGCATACACAGCAGGCTTCAGCCTGCTTGAGCTTTCAGGCGGGGGATTGATCCCCCGCTCGTATTGTTTTCGGAAAGGATGAGGACACGCCGGCGGTGTGTCCCTACGAAATTCATACTTTCTTTAAATCCAGCGCCTTGGCGATTTCCTCCGATGTCCGTTTCACAAAGAGCCTGAAATCCTCGCCTTCCAGCGGCTTGCCCGGCGCAGGAACTTTTTCAAGGTCGTCGGGACGCATCAGCGTGGGCGCATTTACCAATTCCGGCTTGGGAGAAATGCCGTATTCCGCCGGAAACTTGTTCTCAAAATACATTTCCTGAAATCCCGAAAACTTGAGCGCATGAGCCGTTGAATCCAGCACCACTTCCTCATCTTCCCTGACAATGCCCTGTTTTCTCGCCTCAACAAGACCCGCAAGACATTCGCCGCCGTGCGTGCAGGCAATGTGTCCGTTCTGATTCGCGGTCAGTTGCCAGTCCATGATTGCCTGCTCCGTCACCTGCACAAAGAAAACCCGCTGCTTGCCTGCTCTGCGGTTGTACATATCGGCTAAATGAATCACCCGGGGCATGGAAACCGGATTTCCGATCATGGCTGCCTGCGCGCAGCTCGGCTGAACCGTAACCGGCTCAAACTTCCGCTTTTTCGGGTCTTTTTCCCGATAATACAGATAAACCGGATTGGCATGTTCGGACTGCACGCCGATGATTTTCGGCAGCTTGCTGATAATCCCCACCTCGTGAAACTTCAGAAAACCGCTCATCACGGCCGTGATATTGCCCGCGTTTCCGATGGGCACCATCACCACTTTGTTTTGCATCTCATATTCAAAATCCTGTGCAATTTCATAAGAATAGGACTCCTGCCCCAGAATCCGCCACGCGTTCTTGGAATTGAGCAGCGCGACATTGTAATTTTCCGCCAACGCCTCCACCACCTTCATGCAGTCGTCAAACACGCCCGGAATTTCAAACACTGTCGCGCCGCTGCCCAAAGGCTGTGACAGTTGCTGAGGTGTGACTTTTTTGTGGGGCAGTAAGACCGCGGATTTGACATGGGGCTTTAAATAAGAAGCATAGAGCGCGGCGGACGCGGAGGTGTCGCCTGTGGACGCGCAGACCGCCAGCACATCGGAAACAAGCCCTTTCTGAACCAGAAAATTGATGTAGCTCAACGCGCTTGCCATGCCCCGGTCTTTGAACGACGCGCTGGGATTCTGTCCGTCATTTTTGAAATAAAACTTCACATCCGCTTTTTCCTGCATGATTTCATTTGCCTGCACCAGCGGCGTATGACCTTCGCCGAGCCAGATAACAGAAGAAAGCGGAATCACGGGACCGATAAATTCATGATAGAGATAAATCCCTCTCAATGCCGGCATTTTCAGCATTTTGCGATAATCGAAAATCCGATGCCAGACTTTTCCTGAAATCTTCTTCAATCGCTCGAAATTATTGTCATAAATGAGAAGCACCTCGCCGCACGCCGGACAGGTGTAAAGCAGTTTTTCAATGCCGTATTCCGCGTCGCATCCGAGACAGCGGTAAACCATTTCCGCGCCTTTTTGTTTGGGAATGACAAAAGGCTGAATTTCTTTTGGAAAATCTTCAAGTTTCATGTTTCTTTCCTTTCAATAGGGCGGGCATGAAATGCCCACTCTACATAAGAGCCGCGGCACAAAATTCCCCCTTTTTTAAAGGGGCCCAGGCTAAGACAGACAGGGGGATTTCTGCGGTGAACCGGAAATCCCCCCTGCCCCCCTTCAGAAAAGGGGGGAAATCGCTATAATATCCTTTCCATCCCGCCCATATACGGTTTCAGGGCTTGGGGAATCAGCACCGAACCGTCAGCCTGCTGATAATTCTCAAGAATTGCCGCAAATGTTCTGCCCACTGCCAGCCCGGAGCCGTTGAGCGTATGAACCAGTTCCGTTCCTTTTTTGCCCTTTCTTTTAAAGCGGATATTTGCCCGCCTTGCCTGAAAATTCTCAAAATTGCTGCACGATGAAATTTCCCTGTAAAGCCCCTGAGACGGCAGCCAGACTTCAATATCATAGGTCTTTGCAGCAGAAAAGCCCATATCGCCCGTGCAGAGCGTGATGACCTGATAGGGCAGTTCAAGGCGTTTCAGAATCGTTTCCGCATTCCCCAGAAGCGATTCCAATTCATCGTAAGAGCGTTCCGGCGTGCAGAATTTCACCAATTCCACCTTGTTGAACTGATGCTGGCGGATCAGCCCTCGGTTATCTTTTCCCGCGGCACCGGCTTCGGAACGGAAACAGGGCGTATATGCCGTATAATATATCGGCAGCATTTCCTCGTCCAGCACCTCGCCCTGATGGATGTTCGTGACCGGCACTTCCGCGGTGGGAATCAGAAAATAATCCCAGTCCTGCAATTTGAAAAGGTCTGCCTCAAATTTGGGCAACTGACCCGTGCCGGTCATGGTCTGCCGGTTCACGATAAAGGGCGGCAGAACTTCCTTGTATCCGTGTTCGCCTGTGTGAACATCGAGCATGAAATTAATCAATGCCCGTTCCAATTTTGCGCCCGCGCCGAAATAGAGCGGAAAACGCGCCCCGGCAATTTTAGACGCTCTCTCAAAATCAAGAATGTTGAGATTTTCGCCCAAAGTCCAGTGCGCTTTTGCCTCAAAATCAAACTTGCGGGGCGTCCCGACCTGCCTGAGAAGCCTGTTTTCAGACGCGTCTTTCCCCGGCGGAACCGAGGAATGCGGCATGTTCGGCAGGCTCATGAGGATGCTGTTGACGCTCTCCTCATTTTCCGACAGAGATTTTTCCAATTCCTTAATTCTGACAGAAACATCCCGCATTTCCAGAACAAGGTTTTCAGCATCCTGCCCCTGCTTTTTCATCTTTGCGATCTCTTCGGAAACCACATTCCGGCGATGCCTCAGTTCTTCGACTTCCAAGAGAAATTTTCTGCGTTTTTCCTCGCATTCTTTGAAATTTTCAAGGTTTGCAGCCCCTCCCCGGGTGGAAAGCGACTGCTGCACTTCCGACAAATTCTGTCTGACAAACTTGATTTCCAGCATAATAGTCCCTATATTTCCGAATATATTAAGATTAATAAAAATAAAACAGAACAGCATATTAAGGCTATGTATCATGTAGCGTTTTTTTCGTCAATGATTATTACAACTTGACTTTTATCATGATTTTATGTATATAAAACAGCATTAAAAATGTTTAACCGGGAGAATATCTATGGAGGAAATTAAAGAAAGAAAGCGTGAAATCCGCAGCAGCGTTGCGAAATCATTGGAATCGCTTTCCAAAAAAGAATTGGCGGAAAAAATAAAAAGAGTGGAAGACCGTCTTTTTGAGTTCGCCAATTTTATGGAAGCAAAAGTCCCTCTGCTCTATACCGCTTACAGCAGCGAAGTCCCCAGCCATGGAATATTAAGAAGGTGTTTCACCTATAAAAAGATTGTTGTGCTTCCCTCGTTTGACAAAGAAAAACGAAGAATGAAATTTATGAAGATTGACAATCTTGAAACAGATTTGAAACCGGGTCCCAGAGGAAATTTTGAACCCAACCCGGAGAAATGCAAAGTTGTCCCCATTGAACGGATTGATATTGCCATTGTTCCGGGAATCGCTTTTGATGAAAAAGGGGCAAGGCTCGGCATCGGGGAAGGATATTATGACAGGCTGATTCCCAAACTGCCCGGCACCAGCCGGAAAGTCGCGCTTGCCCTGGAATTTCAGATTGTCCCGCAAGTGCCTATGCAGTCCCATGACAAGCATGTTGACATTATCATTACGGATGAACGGATCATTTATAAAATATAAGAGTTGCATTACGGTAGGGCGGACCCCGATGCCGTTAAGTTAAGGACGGAACACACTGATTTCCACCTTTTTTAAAGGGGGACCGAGGGGGATTCCGCCGGCGACGCAGGAATCCCCCCTGCCCCCCTTTGAAAAAGGGGGGTATGATTTCTTAACTTGACGGCACCGGGGGTTAGGCCCCAATGCCGTTAAGTT
Source organism: Desulfatirhabdium butyrativorans (assembly GCA_022736535.1). GTDB lineage: Bacteria > Desulfobacterota > Desulfobacteria > Desulfobacterales > JAIFKL01 > JAIFKL01. Next base: position 4,419 of record DZCT01000016.1, read on the forward strand.
AACAATTTCGTAGGTTGGGGTGAGCCTGCGAACCCCAACAAATGCCGGATGATGTCGGGGTTCGCAGGCTCACCCCGACCTACATTTTTCTCTTAACTTAATGCCATTGGGGTTAGACCCCCGCCGTCTGCTCAGGCTCAGGGGTTCAATATTTTTTCCAATTTCTGAAGATTGGCGGCTTCGCCCACCGCGATGACCGTATCGCCGAGGGTGATGGTCGCATCAAAAGAAGGATTGAACAGCATTTTGCCGTCCGCCTTTTTGATGGCGATGATAATCAGATTGTATTTCTGCCGGATGCCGGAATCTTTCAGCATGACATCCACCAGATGGGAAGACGCGCTCACCGGAATTTCTTCCATCTGAATATCTTTATTGTTGTGGGCAAGCGCAAGGTCAAGAAAATTAGTCACGGTGGGCCTCAGAATCCGCATTGCCATGCTGACCGCGCCCATATCATAGGGCGATTCCACCTTGTTTGCGCCGGCAGCCCGCAATTTTCCTTTTGATTCCTGACTGCCTGCCCGAGCGATGATGTAAAGATCAGGACGGAGCTGTCTTGCGGTCAGCACTAAATACACATTGTCAATGTCGCTTGCCAGCACAGCGACCAGACATTTTGCCCGTTCTATTCCGGCTTTCAGAAGATTTCCCTCATCCGCCGCGTCGCCGGATATGTACAGAATACCGTCTTCTTCCATGACCGGCGCCAGCTCCGGATTTTTTTCAACCACCACCACATCAACGGGCTTTCCCTTTAATTTTCCGCAAAGCACTCTGCCGATGCGCCCGTAACCGCAGATAATATAATGATTTTTAAGACGGTTGATTTTCCTGTTCAATCTGTTCCTCCCCAAAATGGCTCTGATCTGCCCTTCCACCATGAACTGAACTGCAAGCCCCGCCACATACACGCAGAAACCGCCGCCGATCAGAATCAGAAACATGGTATAGATGCGTCCGATTTTGCTGACCTGATGGACTTCGCCGTATCCCACAGTGGCAAGGGTGATGACGGTCATGTAAGCGGCATCCATGAAATTCCATCCTTCAATCAGCATATATCCGAAAATGCCGACCAGACCGATCAGCAGGGATATAAAACCGGATATAATCAGGTGTCTTGTTGTATTCATTTCTTTATTCTGCCAAAAATCATTTCTGTTTTCAAGTCCTAAATACTTGACGGAATGCTGTCTCTTTGTTAAATTGCATTTATGGAAAAGGACGATGCAAAATATACACGGCAGCGTGAAGAAATGGTCAGGCGTCAGATTGAGGCAAGAGGGATAAATGACCCGAAAGTCCTTGCAGCCATGCGCAAAGTTCCCCGGCATCTTTTTGTCAGCGAAGCCCTCATAGATCAGGCTTACGGGGATTTTCCGCTTCCCATCGGAGAACAGCAGACCATTTCCCAGCCTTATATTGTCGCGGAAATGACCCAGTCCCTTCAGGTGAACGAAGATGACCGGGTGCTTGAAATCGGAACCGGTTCGGGCTATCAGGCGGCGATTCTGGCAGAAATCGTATTTCGGGTTTATACGGTGGAGCGGATCAATTCGCTGTTTATCAAAACAAGAAAGCTGTTTGACCGGCTCCGCTATCATAATATTGTGACCAAATATTCCGACGGCACCTGCGGCTGGAAAGATGAAAGTCCTTTTGACGCCATTATCGTGACTGCCGGCGCGCCGGAAATTCCCACACCTTTGGTGGCGCAGCTTGCTGTCGGCGGGCGGATGGTCATACCGGTCGGAAATCAATATACGCAGGATTTGATCAAATTATACAAAGACGAACAGGGCATTCACACGACAAGCCTCGGCGGATGCAGATTTGTGAAGCTTATGGGCGAACACGGCTGGAAATGAAAAAGGGGAACTGAAAAAAAACAGACAATGAGAACATCAAAAGATTATATCATCCTTTATCTGAAAGGACTGGCAATGGGCGCGGCGGATGTCATACCCGGCGTTTCCGGCGGGACAATTGCTTTTATTTCGGGGATATACGAAGAACTTCTGAACAGCATCCGCTCCTTTAACGGCTCGGCGATTGCGTTATTGTTCAAAGCGGACATAAAAGGCTTCTGGCAGCATGTCAACGGCATTTTTCTGGTCGTGCTGCTTTCCGGCATCGCGACCTCCTTTCTTTCCTTCTCCAAACTGATGCTGTACTGGATGGAATATTATCCTGAAATGCTCTGGGCATTTTTTTTCGGACTGGTTCTTGCTTCGGCTGTGCTGGTAAGCAAAAAAATAAGCCGATGGAATATGCCGGTCATTATCGGCGGTTTTTTGGGAATATTTTTCGGATATTATATTACAGTTGCAACGCCTACCCAGACCACGACCGCGCTGTGGTTTATTTTTCTTTCCGGCTCGATTGCGATCTGCGCCATGATACTGCCGGGAATTTCGGGAAGTTTCATTCTCCTGCTGATGGGAAAATACGAATATATGATGACTGCGCTCATCAATTTCAAATTAGCTGTCATCATTACATTTATCAGCGGGGCAGTTGTGGGGCTTTTATCTTTTTCCCATCTGCTCAACTGGATGCTGAAACGCTTCCATGACCTCACCGTTGCCATGCTCACAGGTCTGATGGTCGGCTCTCTCAACAAAGTCTGGCCATGGAAGAAAGCCGTTGAAACCTATACCAATCACAAAGGGCAGATCGTCCCCCTGATTGAGCAGAATATTTTGCCGAATATCTATTTTGAAGTGACAGGCAAAGAACCTTATTTGATGTATGCTGTCGCGCTGGCACTTGCCGGATTTGCACTCGTGTATATTCTTGAAAAAATGTCATCTGAAAAAAATTAACATCGTTCTCGTTCCCACGCGGCGCGTGGGAACAGGGAATCACAAACTAAGTTTCTTGAAGAAACTTAGTTTGTTCCTGTCCGGGGGGAGGACGCGGAGCGTCGGGGCTGCATTCCCACGCAGAGCGTGGGAACGAGAGAAAACGGGTTCCGGGCTGCATTCCCAATGTAAAACGGGTTTGAAACCCGTTTTTACAATCATCCGGACGCACAGCGTCGGGGCTGCATCCCCACGCAGAGCGTGGGAACGAGAGCAAGCTCCGTAGGAGCGTTATATTTGTAGCAACTGTCCCGAAAATTATACCGAAACTTTTGAACGGCATATCGTGCTTGTCGCGCCGGAAGTGCATTGGAATACCGGAAATATCGGCAGAACCTGTCTCGGCGTGGGGGCATTTCTTCACCTCATCAAGCCGCTGGGATTTTCCCTTGAAAGCAGGCAGGTAAAGCGAGCGCGCCGGTCTCGATTACTGGCACAAGGTCAGGCTGTCGGTCTGGGAAAATTTTGAGACATTTATCAAAGAAATGAAACCGCAAAAAACAGAAGTTGCGGCTTATGCAAAGAGCGGCGGCAAATCTTTTCTGTCCATGCCCCACGCGGACAGACTTTTTCTTATTTTCGGCTCGGAAAGCCGGGGGCTTCCCCAAGCCGTTCTTTCAATGTACCAAGATGAAACTTACCATATTCCCATTTCCGCCGACATCCGTTCTCTGAATCTCTCAACCGCTGTGGGAATTGCGCTGTATGAAAGCCTTCGGGATAAAAATATTTTTCACGCGTGGGGATGGAAGTGAGAAGTTTGTCTCGTTCCCACGCGGAGCGTCAATGGCATTAAGTTAAGAAAAAAATGTAGGTTGGGGTGAGCTTGCGAACCCCGACACCTGCCGGATGATGTCGGGGTTCGCAGGCTCACCCCGACCTACGAAATTGTCAGCTTGGCGGCATTGACGCGGAGCGTGGGAACGAGCCGGAGGGAATGAAAAATTCTAACAAAAAGGCTTTGTTATGAAAAATCTTCTTGTTACCGGCGGATGCGGCTTTATCGGCGCAAATTTTATCCGATATCTGCTTTCAGAATCCGATTTTACCGGACGGATCATCAACGCCGACAAACTCACCTATGCCGGAAATCCTGAAAATCTGACGGAAGTTGCAGAAAAATTTCCGGAGCGTTATGTTTTTGTTCAGGCGGATTTGTGCGACACAAAAGCCGTGTCCGATGTATTTGAACGCCACGACATTGACGCAATCTGTCATTTTGCGGCAGAATCCCATGTTGACCGCTCCATCGTGGAGCCGGACGCGTTTATCAAAACCAATATTGTCGGTACCTTCAATCTGCTGGAATTGGCGCGGCATCGCAAAGACAAGACCCTGCTGTTTCATCATGTCAGCACAGACGAGGTTTACGGCACGCTGGGAGCAGAGGGTTTTTTCACGGAACATACGCCTTACAGCCCCAGCAGTCCCTATTCCGCATCCAAAGCCGCATCGGATCATATTGTAAGGGCTTATCACAGAACCTACGGTCTGCCGGTGACACTTTCCAATTGTTCAAACAATTACGGACCTTATCAGTTTCCGGAAAAGCTCATTCCGCTGATGATACTGAACGCGCTGGAGGGAAAACCGCTGCCGGTTTACGGAGACGGCAGGAATGTGCGGGACTGGCTTTATGTGAAAGATCACTGCATTGCGGTCTGGACCATTATGAAGCAGGGAAGACGCGGGGAGACTTACAATATCGGCGGCAGATGCGAAATGCACAACATTGATGTGGTCAGAATGATTTGCGATCTGCTGGATGAAATAAAGCCGCAGACAGGCGGAAAAGCCCGCCGGGACTTGATTACTTTTGTAAAAGACCGTCCCGGACATGATTTGCGATATGCCATTGACTGCACAAAATTGGAAAAAGAACTGGGATGGATGCCGGCAGAATCCTTTGAAACCGGCATCAGAAAAACCGTTGAGTGGTATATAGCACATCAGGAATGGGTGAAGCGGGTCAAAAGCGGAGAATATCTGTCGTGGATCGCCCGGCATTACCACTCCGGAGTGCAAAAATAAGCGAAGCGGTTTTTGCTTTGCTTTATGCACTGCACAGTGCGAGGGAGAATGCGGAGCGTCTCTTATGCTTATCGGAACACATATTTTTCTGCCTGTTTTGGCGGCGACAGCCGTGAATGCCGCGTCTCTGCTGCGGGAAAAGAACAGATTGTTTTCAGGACGGGATTTGGCGATGATCGGCATCTGCGGGGGCTTGCCGGACCTGCTTTCGCCGCATATCCGGCTGTCAGCACGCATGGAAAGCTGGACTCATACGGTGTGGTTTCTGGCAGGACTGCTGCTGCTCGTTTTTCTTCTGTCTTATCGCTATCACCGAGCCGGCTGGCTGCGTTTTGCGGGCGCGTGCTGGAGCGCAGCCGCGCTGCATCTGCTCTGCGATGCAATTGCCGGCGGCATCGCGCCTTTTTATCCGCTTTTTTCGGACAAAATCGGCAAATATTACATTCCGCCCAAGATGTGGATATTTATTGATGTCGGCGTTATAGCCGCATGTTGTGTGCTGACGGCGCTTGTCAGGCATGTTGAAAAAATCAGGAAACAGCAACACATACAGGCGTAAGCCCGCCCTGCCATCAGGCGGATAAATATGATACCGGAGACGGGATAAATATGATACCGGACAATTTCCGAATTTTTATGACAAAAGCCCTGCGGTTTCCGTATAAAGAAGCCGGCCGCTATGTCAGAATGCTGAGACCCGAGGTCCGCTTTCTCTCAAACAGACAGCGGACATTTTCTTTTGCCTATGTCGGCGCAGATGAGAAATACAGAAACTACATCGGCGGACTCATGCTCGGGCAGGGATTTACGACCCAATCTCTCCCTTCGGACTGGATTTGGCATCTGCCTGAAAAAATCAGAAAAAACAAGCCTGAATGTGCGCTGTCGCTGTTTGAAATCAACCGTTTCATGGAAAAATACTGTAGTATTGAAAATGCCTTGGTGATGCCCAAATGGGTGGAAGCCGATTTGGATATTTCCATTCCTTTAGAAGCGGTTTTTCCCAAACGGGCCGCGCGGGACATCAGAAGAAGAATCAAAAAGAATGACTACAAGTATGAAGTGACGCGGGAAAAATCGCTCTCGGATCACTTCTACTATAAGATGTATCTCCCCTATATTCAAAGCCTTTTTGACGCAGCCGCCTATCTTCCGGATTATCATTGGTATGCACAGAAAATGAAACATTCCGAACTGCTTTTCGTCAAACGGGAAAATACAATTGTCGCGGGCATTCTGCTTGAATATTTGAAAGAAGGCGTGCTGATGAACTATGTGGGATACAAAGACGGGGATCACAAATATGTAAAAGAAGGCGCATTGAATGCGCTGCTGTATTTTACGGTGGTCCGGCTGAAAGAAAAGCATCACAAAACGTTGCGGCTGGGATTGTCAAAGCCTTTTCTGAAAGACGGGCGTCTGCAATACAAAGCGGCAAAAGGCGCACGCATCAAAGAAGCAAGGCTTTCTTTTACACCTGAGACAAAACTTGCGCTTGCTTTTTTCAGAAACACTCCGGAATTAAGAGATTTTCTGACAAATAATCCCTTCATATTTTATCCTGAAAAACATACACTGTGCGGAGCGGGTTTCAGCGATACGAACCGAGTCGTATCGTTTTCAGACGCAGAGCGAATTTGCAATTCGCTTCCGCATTACAGCGGTCTTGAAAAATGGCGGATTTATGCTTTCGGCAGTCAAAACAAGAGTAAAGACCTGCTTCTGCCTGAAGCTTATGCGGATAAAACAGAGATTTTTTCTGGCGAAACGCTGTTTTCGGATTTCAGAATTAAACGGATTTAGAACGATTTGACAGCTTTCAAAAACCTGTCAAATTTCGGATGCCGAATCACTGCTTTCTGCACCGTTGCCTTATGATGAGTAACTCTCACCGGCAAGTCTGAGAACTGCGGATTGTGTCTTAGGATCAAGGTTAAAACGCAAAGATTGTAACCTGTTAAGTAAGGGAGCGACAGCAGGTATGAATCCTGCAACTTTGGCGTCAAGTAAAATGCGTAAAGTTCCCATGAATCGGATTCTGAGGGAAAGAGCCGCTTTTCTGGCGAGTTTATCATCAAGAATAACTATACAATCTTTTTCTTCCAATGCCAGCGCCAATACCTGAGACTCACCGGGTCCTAAGTCGTTGATTAAAGGCAATGCAGACATACTTATCGGTGCGCGGACACTGATCCATGATAGGGAAGGAATTTTTGGCAAATCAATGCCCTGACGGTATCCTTCGTTAATTTCTTCTATTACCGAGGGGGGAACAATGATATTTCCGGTTAATTTATGGAACACCTCCAGCAGATCAAGCTGATGAAGATATTGAAGCGGAGAAGTATTACAGATGATTTGGGACAAGACTTGTTTCCTTAGCTAATTCTTCTTCAGTCAATTGAAATGTGTTTACTCCGTAATCGGCTAATCTGCTTAGAAAAACAACGCGGGGAATTCCTGCCAGACGGGCGGCGGCTCCGGATGAAAGTCTGTCTAATTCATAAAGTTTGACAGCAGCAAGCATCAGCAGTTCGCTGCCAATCTTTTGTTGAGAAATTTTCAGCGCCAAGGGGATATTGTCGGGAATTTGAACGGCAATCTGTTCCATGTTATTTTCCTAACTCTTTCGGTTTATATGGTTTTATGAATGACCGGAGCGTTTTGGAAATCCCGTAGCATAAATTTATGCTTGATAATCTCATAAAAAGATGATTAAATCAAGAACTGATTTAGACAGCCTCTGCGGGAAATATTTTTTCCCACAGAGAACACAGAGGTTTTAAGCATCTCTGTGTTCTCTGTGGGCTTTTTTTCTTTGTGCCCTCTGTGGGAAAAATTTTGCACACTTTGCGTTTTTGCAGGAGATTCGGAGAGATTTCCATTTTCGTGATTAAAAGTTTATTTACGGATGAAAACATGAAAAGGAGGCAGTATGTTTACTAAAGTTTTCAGGCAATTGTTCTTAGGTGTCATTGTGATGCTTTTTCTTGCATCTTCCCAGATGCTGCAAGCGCAGCAGCTTCAGCAGATGCAGAAAGCAGAAGCCGCCAATATCGGCGCAAACGGAAATTCGCTCGTATTTGAAAAAACAATTGTTGTGCTTGAGCGTGAAGCCGCGTCTGAGGCTGTTTTTTCGGAGCAGCATCCGGTTGTTCCGGCAAACTTGGAAGCAAAACAATCTGAAGCGGTCGTGTCTCATATTGAAAGGACCGCTCCCCTGAGCGCGTATCCTTCGGCAGAAAAGTCAGCCCGTTCCGGTCAGCCGAATCTCACGCCCTACAAACCCGAGGGCTGGGATGACAAACTCCTGGTTTCCGCCCAACCCGGCACAACCACGGAAGATGCCGTCTATGCCGGAGAGACAGCTTACATTGACTATGCCTATTACAACAACGGCGATGCGGATATTCATGAAACTTTTCATACAGAACTTTATGTCAACGCCGCGCTTGTCGCCAAAGGCGACGGCAGAAGTCTGCCCCGAAATTCTTACGGCTATGCCCCGGATGTCATTTACACCTTTCCCGAAGCCGGCACCTATACCCTGAAATTCGTGTGCGACTCGGACGGAAATGTGACAGAATCTGATGAAAGCGACAATGTTTATGAACGAAACAAAACAATTACCAAATTAGGCGTGAAACAGCCTGATTTTTCGCCCTACAAACCCACCGGCTGGGATGACAAAATCGTGGTTTCACGCGAACCCGGCACGCATACCGAAAACACTGTCTATGTCGGAGAGACTGCCTACATTGACTACGCGTTTCGGAATAACGGCAACGGCAATGCCGACAAGGCTTTCTATGTGGAACTCTACATCAACAGCCAAAGCGTCAGGCAGAAAAGCAGCAGCAGCCTTGCGGCTTATGCTTACGGCTATGAATCGGATGTCGAATATACCTTTTCCCAGCCCGGAACTTACACGCTGAAACTTGTCTGCGACACCGAAAACAGCGTGGCGGAATCAAACGAGGCAGACAATGCTTATGAGCGGACCAAGCCCTTTTCAAATGCCGGTGACTTTAACATTTCTCCTTATATTCCGGAAAATTGGGAAAATATAATCGTTGTGTCTCCCAAAACAGGCACAAACACTTCTGACAGCATATATGCCGGTCAGACCGCTTATATTGACTATGCCTATTACAACAAAGGCACTGCGGATATTGACAACAGCTTCTATCTGGAACTCTATGTGAACGGAAACAAGGTGAGACGCGCCTATTCTGCCGGTTTGAAAAAGGGTTATTTCGGACTCACCTCAGACTTTGAACACACGTTCTCACAGGCGGGGGCATATACACTGAAATTAGTCTGCGACGCGGATAACAACATCCCGGAATCCGATGAAAGCGACAACACTTATGAACGCACGATAACGGTTTTAAGCACCGGCGGCAGCAGTGTCAATCTGACGCCTTACAAACCGGATAACTGGTCTGATAAAATTGCGCTTTCCAACAAAACCGGCACGCATACTGACGACAAGATTTATGCAGGCGAAAATGTTTATATTGACTACGCCTACGTCAACAACGGCGCCGCAGATATTGCCCAAAGTTTTTACACCTCGCTTTACATCAACGGCGTAAAAGCCGCGACGGGCATTGCAGGCAACGGATTGAAACAGGGGCAGTACGGCTATGCACAGGATTTTAAATATGTATTTTCACAGTCCGGAACTTACACTCTCAAATTCGTCTGCGACTCGGAGAACAATGTTTCAGAATCCGATGAAAACGACAATGAATATCAGAGAATCGTCAGCACGGTTTCCGGCGGAGAACCGGATATCCGCATTGAACCTTCCGCATTGAATTTCACGGAAAATCAGACGGATACAGCCCGTATGAACGCCTCCGCAGCTTCAGCAGATACGGTTGAAATTTTGCAGGATCGCACTGTATTTATGCGCCGCGGGCAAATTCACCCCGAAGCTGCAAAATCCCCCTATCCCCCTTTAACAAAGGGGGAAGATGCTGAATTTTTAACAAAGTGGGAAGACGCCGGGCTTCGTGATGCGGAATCCGAAGGACGGCATAAGTTGCTGCAATTCGGCGCGCTGCTCTCGCCCCAAGATCGGGCAGACTTGGAAGCGCAGGGCATCCGTGTCCTGAAATATATTCCGAATGCAGCGTACTGGGTTTCCTTCAAATCAGGTGCATTCTCTGAGGCAAGGCAGTCACAAATCGCAGGCGGCATTCAGTGGTCATGGATTCCGACTCCGGAATACAAAATGTCCGAGGCCATTGACAGAGACGAATTTCCTCCGAATGCCCGATATGCAGACGGAACTGTCGGGGTTTATGTGCTGATATTTCAGGATGTTTCAAAAACAGAAGCGGCTGAGGCATTCAGCTCGATTGATCCCGCGGTTCAGTTGCTTGAGTGGGTTTCGGATGAACTGGCATCTGTACGCACGCCGGCAAATTTTATAAAAAATATCGCATCATCAGATCAGGTGGAATGGGTGGAACCTGCGCCGCCGCCGAAAATTGCACTGAATGAAACAGCGGCGATCAGAATGAAAGCCGACACGCTGAAAAAAGCCCCCTTGCAGCTTGACGGAAAAGGGCTGACCGTGGGCATCTGGGACGGCGGCTCGGTATTCGCGCACAGCGATTTCGGCGACAGGCTGACGGTCGGAGATGAGGGCGAAGTAAACACCCATGCCACGCATGTTGCCGGAACCGTCGCGGGAGGCGGTCTCGGCAACAGCGAGGCTGCGGGCATGGCGCCGGCGCTTCTGCTCCTGTCTTATGACTGGAAAGACGATATAAATGAAATGCGGAATGCCGTTGGCAAAGGGCTTGTCATTTCAAACCATTCCTACGGATATGTCACAGGCTGGTACTGGAGTACTGACGGGCGTCTGTGGAAAGAAGACGATACAGGATTCGGTCAGTATTCCGCCACTGCCGCAAGCTGGGACAACCTTGTTTCAGATACGGGGCTGATTATTTTCAAGGCAGCGGGAAACGACCGGGATGAAGGCCCCGGGTGTCCGGGAGATGAAGAATGCGACGGTCCCTATGACTGCATTCCCCAGCAGGGCGTGTCGAAAAATGTCATCACGGTCGGCGCGACCAACGACAGCGACGGCATGACGGATTTCAGCAGTTGGGGGCCCGCAAATGACGGAAGAATCAAGCCGGATCTGTGTGCAAACGGCTACTCGGTTCTCTCCACGCTGCCGGACAGTCAATACGGCTTCATGAGCGGCACTTCGATGGCAACGCCTGCGGCATCCGGCGCGGCTGCGCTGCTGTATCAGCATTTTACCCACATCACGGGCAGTGCGCCGGAACCTGAAACCCTGAAAGCATTGCTGATTCACAGCGCAACGGACCTCGGAAGAACCGGGCCCGATTATGAATTCGGCTGGGGACTCATCAATGCCCAGTCTGCCGCGGACCTCATCAGCCAGCAGGCATGGCAGATCGGAACGCTTTCCGCAACCGGCGCGGTTGCGGATTACCCGCTCGCAGTTTCAGCAGACAGCACGGAACTCAAAGTCACGCTTGTCTGGACAGACCCTGCGGGTTCGCCCGAAGCAGCCAAAGCCCTGGTCAATGATCTGGATTTGGTTCTCACAGATCCGAACGGTGTCCGCTACTATCCCTGGATATTGGACAAAGACAAACCGACTGTCAGCGCGACAACCGGTTCAAATCGTTTGGACAATATTGAGCAGGTGCTGGTAAGCAATCCCCGCTCCGGCACATGGACTGTCAGCGTCAGGGGATATGCGGTTTCGCTGGGACCCCAGCATTTTACGGTTGCGGCAAAAGACATCCGCACAAATACCAAAGCGTTCACTGTTTACAATGACGGAACAGACACGCTCAATATCAGCAAGATTGACAAACAGGGAAACGCCGACTGGCTGAGTTTTCTGCCGGCGGCGCCGTTCAGCATTGAACCGGGGAAAAGCCTGTCTGTGACAGTCAATGTCAATCCCGCGCTTGCCGGTTCAGGTTTCAAATCTGAAAATCTGCGGGTACATTCCGATGACCCGGATCAGAATGTTTATGCCGTGTCGGTGAATATCGCATCGGGAACCTCCGGAACAGAGCTGAAAGCCGCAGATGACACGGCTCAGACCCTTGTGGATACGCCGGTTGCAATTTCCGTATCAGACAATGACAGCGGAGATGCGCTGACCGTCAAAAGCGTATCTGATCCGCTTCACGGCAATGTTGCAGTGAGTACGGACAAGAAAGCGGTTATCTACACGCCGGACGGCGGATTTACAGGAAATGACACTTTTACTTATACAGCAGGCAGCGGAACGCAGACAGCACAGGCAACTGTAAACGTCACGGTACTGCAACAGCTTGTTCCGCTCAAAGCGCAAAACGACGCCGCGCAGACGGCTGCGGATACTGCCGTCATTATCTATGTGCTGGGAAATGACAGCGGCCCCGACGCAGGCACATTGACGGTCGCATCCGTGTCTGATCCCCCGCACGGCAGCGCGGTCGTAAATGCAGACAAAAAAACAGTGCTTTACACGCCGGACAGCAAATTTATCGGACAAGACAGCTTTGCCTATACGGTCAGCAACGGAACCGGAACCGCAACAGCCGCAGTCAGCATGACAGTTGCCGCATCTCCTGTTCCCCTGACAGCCGCGGATGATACCGCAAAAACCAATGCGGATACGCCGGTGGCAATCCGCGTGTTGGACAATGATACCGGCTCGTCTCAGAATGCCCTGACGGTACAGAGCGTATCGGTGCCTGCTCACGGCAAAGCGATTGTAAATACAGACAATAAAACAGTGCGTTACACGCCGGATACGGCTTTTACCGGACCGGACAGTTTTACTTACATCATGAGCGACGGGAGCAACACATCGCAGGCTTCGGTGACAGTGACGGTGGAGGCATCGGATGAAGTGTGCAAAACTTTTGTCAGCAAAGACACGCCCCTGTCAATTCCCGACAATGAGGGTTCCGGACTTACATCCAACCTGATGATCAGCGATGCCGGAACGGTTCGGGATGTCAATGTGACTGTAAACATTACACATACATGGACTCCGGATGTGAGTGTTTATCTCGTTTCTCCTTCAGATGCCCGCATCGCGCTGTTTGAAAACGTCGGCGAAGAAGGCGAAAATTTTGTCGGGACCGCTTTGGACGACGAAGCCCTGCAAAACATTGAAGCAAGCGCGGCGCCTTTTACAGGTTATTTCCGACCGGCAAGCCCCCTGAGCGTTTTGGACGGACAGACCTTTGCAGGACAATGGAAACTGCTGGTTTCCGATACGGAGGAATTTGATGAAGGCATTCTCAATTCATGGGGACTGACAATATGTTATGCGCCGTCTTCGGAAAACCGCCCCCCGCAGGCTTCGCCGGATACGGCAGTCACGCCGCACAACACGCCGGTTTCCCTTGCTGTGACGGTCAATGACAGCGATTTGGACGGTGACGCGCTGACCGTCAACACGGTATCGGCTCCCGCGCACGGAACAGCGGTTTCGGACGATGCGACAAAAAAAATTGTCTATACGCCGGCTGCAGATTTTTCCGGCATGGACAGTTTTACCTACACGCTCAATGACGGGAAAGGCGGCGAAAGCACGGCGGCGGTGTCCGTGAGAGTGTATAAGAACGGAAATCTGATAAAAGACAGCGGTTTTGAAGCCGGTACGTCCAATTCTGACTGGGACGACCAATCGCTGCTGTTCGGCGTCAATATTTACAAAGCACCGGAAATGGCACATTCCGGGAACTGGCTGGCATGGTTTGAAGGCGGCGGAACCGATGCGGAAACCGGCACTGTCGCGCAGGATGTGATGATTCCGAAAGCGGAAGATGCTGTTTTGCGTTTCTGGCTCAGGAAGTATTTGAATGATGTCAGCGGCACATTCACGGTTACAATGGACGGCGAGACATTGATAAGCATGACACAGGAGGAAAATACCTGCCGGGAATGGACTGAACTTACAGCAGATGTCAGTAAGTTTGCAGACGGAAATACGCACCGTCTCGCGTTCAACTCTTCTATTCAGGTGGGTGTGGGTGCAACTTCTTTTCTGATAGATGATGTCTTGCTGATTATTCTTGAAAGGTCTGAATCTCCTACGATATTGAAAAAAGCTCTCCGCGTGCTGCAAGTGCTTGCGGGCATGAAACCGGAAAATGTTTCGGGCATGGACATCAGCGGCGACGGGAAAGCCGGCATGGCAGAAGCGATTTACTTCTTGCAGACAGCCGCGGAAGTCAGGTAGTCAGATTTATAGTAATCTGCTTTTGTTTTTTGCCGCAGACGCACACAGACATACACAGACAGATAAGTGAAAATGCAATATAGTAAAACAATTTCAATTTTTTGCGGCACATTTTCCGCATGTATGCATCCGTTCTCGGATATACGTCTGTGTCCGTCTGTGTGCGTCTGCGGCAAAAAAATCAAAATCGGATTACTATAGAACAATTTGACAATTTTCAAAAAGCTTTAAAATCTCGGACTGCAACAGAGAGAAAACACAGATGGATGAAGACAAAACATATCAGGAAGAATTTGCCGATGCGATGAATGCCGCGATACATCTGCTTTCCCGGCGGAATCATACGAAATACGAAATCAGGCAGAAGCTGAAACAGCGGGGTTTCATTGCCGAAATCATCTCGCGGGTTTTGGCTGAATGTGAACGCCTGAACTATGTGGATGATGAAAAAACCGCACAATTCTATCTGAGGGAACTCGGCGCAAAAGGATACGGAAAGCAGCGCATCCGTTTTTCAATGAAAAAGAAAGGCTTGGATCATGCGCTCACGGAAAAACTGCTGTCCGAGGAACACAGCGAGACCGAGGAGATGGAAAATGCCCGCAGGCTGTTTGAGAGCAGAATTGCACGTTTCAACCGGGAAAAAGACGCGGGAAAAAGAAGGGAAAAAATTTACAGATTTCTGTATTCCCGCGGCTTTTCCCCCTCACTGATCTCAAAGCTGATTCGCGAAGAAAAATAATACCGGTGTTCCGATATCCTATTCGGAAAACAGCACTGCCTCCAGCTTTTTAAGACAGCCTGAGTAAAAATGATCTGCACCCTCGATGATTTCAAATCCGGCATCAGGATTCCACGCCGGAAGCATTTTCTTCACAAGTTCTGCGGGAGCGATTTGGTCCCGTGCGCCGGTAACAACGAGCCGCAGGCAGGGAATTGCGCCAAGTCCCCGAAAATCCATAAACGCTGCCGGAGGGGAGACCATGACCATGTTCTCCGCAGACGCTGTTTTGCAGCCGATATGTGCAATGACATAAGAACCGAAAGAATAGCCTGCAAGATCAATTTGTTTTATACCTTTTTCCCGAAAAGCGGAAATCGCCGCCATAACATCCCGCTGCTCGCCGATGCCTTCATCAAAACTTCCTTCGCTCTTTCCCACACCTCTGAAATTGAAGCGCAGCGTGGCGTATCCGCTTTTCTGATAGCAGCGGGCAATTGCTTCCACCACAGGATTGTACATATTTCCGCCGTAAAGCGGATGCGGATGGGCAATGACAACACCTTTTTCTTCTGTGTTTTTACTTATCAGTCCTTCAAGACAATGATTTTCAGACTGAAAAAAAATCTTTTCTTCCATTCTCATTTCTCACTTTCAGCACCGCGATAATTTCTTTTCCAAAAGCTTTCTGCTGCCATTTCTTCATTTCCAGTATTTCTTCAAGTTCTTTTACAGTGCCGGGATTTTTGATCGCGATGGTGCTGATGAGCGATTTGTTGCAGATCAGCGCGGGGTCCATTCTGAGTTTTTGGGCTTTGGCATCCCGCCAGTGCTTCAGCGACTTTACTCTTTCAGGCACTTCCGGCGACAGTATCGGCCCTTTTTTGCGGGGATAAAACGACAAATTTTCTTCCGGGATTTCCAGCGCTTTTTTTACAATTTCCACCAATTCGCTGCCGTACATGCCCATCTGTTTACGGCTGATGGCGTTCAGCCGCTCCAAATGCGCCAGACTCCGGGGTTTGGCTTTTGCAATTTTGAGAAGCGAATCATTTCCGAAAATTTTGAAAAGCGGTCTGTCTTTTTTTTCCGCCAGTTCTTTGCGAAACTGAAGCAGCATTTCAAGCACCGCAAGATTCCGGGGGGAAAGGCGGCCGGAACCCTTGAATTTCAGATAGAGCGGCTCGCTGTCATAAGCTGCGGCGCGGACTTTGCTCAAATCATCGCATTCTTCCCAGACCCATGAAAGCCGTCCTTTTTCTTCCAATTCTTTTTCTAAAAAATTTGCAAGGGGCACAAGATAATAGGCATCTCTCGCGGCATATTCCATCATATCTTCAGACAGAGGCCTTTTAGACCAGTCTTTTTTCTGATATTTCTTGTCCAGAACAATATTGAAATGCTTCTGAAGCACGGCTTCCAGTCCGGTTTCCCGAAGCCCCAGAAAGCGACATGCGATCTGCGTGTCGAACAGGTTATTGATTTCAATACTGAAATCTCTGTACAGGGAACGGATGTCATAATCTGCGCCGTGAAAGATTTTTCTGATGTCCCGGCGCATAAAAAAAGGCTCCAGCGGGGACAAATCCCGAATCTGCAAAGGATCAATAATGACATTCGCCTCTTGGGTGGCAATCTGAATCAGGCAGACTTTTTCTTTATAATGATACATGGAGTCCGCTTCCAGATCAACTGCGATGGTTTCTTCTTTTTCAAGAAGCCCGACAAAGCTTTTGAGTTCCGAATCTGTGCTGATGAGGCGGTAGCCGACCGTAGCGTTGTTTTCCATTTTTACCGTTTTACAGAGAATTTTCTATGACCTGCATTGTAAAACGGGTTTATCTGTTCTAAGCCGGGCCGTTTTCAGCGATTTTACCGTTTTACATGAGAATTTTCTATGACCTGCATTGTAAAACGGGTTTTTAACCCGTTTTCAGCGATGAAACCGTACTGTCCGTATCTTCCGGAGTGCGTCCTGTTTTATAAAAACGGTATAAGAACGGGAAGCGAAGCATTTTTTGCAGATGCCGCAAAAAGCGAAAATTTCATTTCCGCACTCCGGAACAACGGGTTGAAAACCCGTTTTACTATGCCGAACGCTCATTTAAATTATAGATATATCACATTCCGGCGGAAACATAAAGACTTTTCCGCTTCCGCATCATTTCCGCCTGTCAGTTTCAAACTTTTTGCTGTTCATTAACAGAATTTCTTGACAAACTTATCTTCAAAGATATTATCAGGCAAATCAAATCAGGATGTGCAGGATAAACAGGACATATATCATTCTGAAAATTCCGTCTGAAAATTCCGTTCATCCTGATATATTTGCCGGAAAAACCTTCAACTCCGAAGCGCAAAATTTATGTTTTCGGGATCAGGCTTTATCGAGGTAACAATGAAAAAAAAATTGTTTAGCGGAGCGTCCGCGCTGCATTCCCACGCTTCGCGCGGGAACGAGAGGAAAAAACGGTCAAAAGGCAAAAAACGCTTTACCGGAATATTTCTGCTTTTTCTGGTATCCGTGTTTCAGTTGACTTATGTTGATGCACAGGAAAAAAACAGCGAAACCCAAGCCGAAAAAAAAGGCGGAGAAACTTCCGGAGCGGCTGCGAACACTGTCAAAAATGAGACAGCGGCTGATCTTGCCGCAACGCAGGCGGATAAAGAAAAATACGAAAAAGAAATTGCCTCTCTTCGCGTTCAGATCGAGACGCTGGAAAAAGAAAACGCCGCGTTGCGGGCGCAAACAGAGGAAAGTTCCAAACTTCAGGCTTTAATCGCCGATCTTCGGTCTCAGATTGAGGCAGCGAAAAAGGCAAAAGAAGAGATTGAAAAACAGACAGGCGAATCGCTGCTGACAGTCGAGGTACTGGAAAAAGACAAAGCCGATCTTCAGAGTCAGGTCAGCATGTCAAATAAAATCAAAAGAGTTTTTGAAAGAAAAGCGTCTGATCTTCGGGAAGAAGTTGACGCGGCAAAGCTGGCTCAAAGTATTGCCGAAAAAAAGGCTGACGAATACCGGGAAAAAACCGAATCTCTGGAAAAGTCGTCGGCAGCGATTCAAACTCAGCTTGAAGCGGCAACTGGCGAATCGGCGGAACTGAAAACAAGACTTGCGGAATGGCGGGAAACTCTGTGTCCGGTTTTGCAGTCAAAATGGGCGGACGGAACCATCGGCGAGCGGGAAGACAACTTCAGAAAAAAACATTGTCTTGATCCCCGCTGAGTTGTCAGAAAAGAGGTGAGGGGTCAGAGGTGAGGGGTAAGAGGAAGCCTGCTTCTGACCTCTTATCCCTGAGTTCTAACCCATTTTTCCGTGTTTCAAAAAAGGAGGAATTGTTATGCAGCTGATCAGAAAAATGATGATTCTCATGGCAGGCGCAGTGCTGCTGGCAGGATGCACCTGCGGATACGCATTGAAAGAACTGAAAAAAACAAGCCCCGCGGCA
>DZCT01000376.1 GCA_022736535.1 Desulfatirhabdium butyrativorans
CTTTGCGAGAGATAAAAGCGGGAGATAAAGGGAGTCCGCCTTTCATGATTCAGCTTTTGTTCTTGCAGGAATTTCGATAAATTGAATACTTGCAACCGATGATGTTCAAGGGATTCAGCAGCGTCACTTTTTCCGGGTCCGCGAGCGTCACCCAGTTGAGATTTTCAGCAGAACAGGATGCCGGTATCCATGCCATTGAAATGTGCAGATGGGAGAAAATTTTTATCTTTTTTGCCTCCGATATGCTTGCGACAATATCGCCGGCTTTGACTCGGGTCCCCGGCGCCGCATCGGAAACAGGTTCTGTGTGACCGTAAATCGTGTAAAACTGCCTTCCGGCGCTGTCAAAAATATCGTGGCGGATATAAAGAGATTTTCCCAGAAAATCCTTGTCAATTTTGACGATTTCCCCGTTATATGTGACCGGAATTTTACTTGTTCCGTCAAGCTGAAGCACGCTGCTGTTCTGATTGCGGAAAAGACAGAGATCAATGCCTTCGTGGGGCGTGGGGCGAGTACCGAAATCGCCCCACCATTTTTCCGTGGAACCGAATATCATTCCCGGATAGAAAAGCCATTCCTCAAAACCGGCTTCATCTAAACGGTTGTATTTTATGACTTGTTCGCTGAAGGCTGTTTTTTCGGGCGGAAGTTCCGCGTATGCGAAGTTTTTCATCTTTATCGGACAGTGAACATCAGGAAATGGGCCACAAGCCTTTTTCTTCCAGCACGGTTCTCAGGGTTTTCAGCGCGGCGTTGACCGTCGGGATGCCGCCGTAGGTAAAGGTCTGAAACATGACTTCCGCTATTTCCTGCGGCGTGCATCCCACGTTCAAAGCCGCCTGAATATGCAGTTTCAGTTCGTCCAAACGGGAAAGCACCGTCAGCACGGAAACGGTGACAAGCTGCCGGGTTTTATGCGGAATTTTCTCTCTGGCATACATCTGTCCGGTAATAAAAAGGGACAAATCTTTTGCCAAGTCTTTGTCAAAAGCCCGCCAGAGATCAAAGGGTTTTTCATCTTTCACGTCTTTGAAATAGAGTGCGGCGGTCTTCTGCGTTTTTTCAATAAGTTCTTTATCCAAAACAATGACTCCTTTTAAAATTACTCGTTACAAGGCTCTGCCTTGTAACGCAGTGCGGGAGGGCTCTGCCTCTTTCCCCCTCTTGTTGCGGCAGAGCCGCAATGAATGCTGTTACGAGGCATAGCCTCGTAACAAGTTTTAATTATTACCGATTCGCTTTTCGGATGCCTAACTGATCCTGTGCAATGATCCATTTGCAGATATTGGCAGAGCCTTCCACCATCGAATAGGTCGGCGCATCTCTGTAATAACGCGCCACCGGATATTCGGTCGAATAGCCGTAAGCGCCGAGGATTCTCATGGCAAAATTGGAGCATTTGGTGGCGATTTCACCGGCAAGATATTTTGCCTGCGCCACGCTCATACCGTTGTTCAGATTTCCCTGATCCTTTTCCCACGCGGCTTTGTAAACAATCAGACGTGCGGCTTCGATTTCCGTGGTCATCTGGGCAATCATGTCCTGATTCATCTGAAATTCGCCGATGGGTTTTCCGAACTGTTTCCGCTCGTTGCAATATTTTGTCGCCGCGTCCAAACATGCCTGCGCCAGTCCCACGCCGCCGGCAGCCGCGGACAGACGGGTCTGATTCAGCGAACTGAAAACAATTTTTGCGCCGTCGCCGGGTTTTCCGAGAATATTTTCTTTGGGAACTCTGGTGTCGTTCAGGAAAATTTCACCGGTCGGGGAAGAATGAGACCCCATTTTTTCCAGCGAAGTGGTTTTAACGCCGTTAAAGTTTTTCAACTCCACCACAAAAGCGGAAAGTCCTCTTGACCCCTGAGAGCGATCTGTGTAAGCATAATAAATAACAGCATCAGCGGCATTGGCGTTGGAAATCCATGTCTTGGAACCGTTGAGCAGCCAGTGGTCGCCCTTGTCTTCAGCGGTTGAAGCCATAGACATGACATCAGAGCCGGCATCTGATTCCGTGATGCCGAAGCCGCCGACATACTCGGCACTGACTAATTTCGGCACATATTTCTTTTTCACTTCTTCCGTGCCGTATCTGAATATCGTAAATGCACAGCCCAGGGTCTGCATATTGATCTGAACCCGCAACGAACTGGAAGCTCTTGCGATTTCTTCGGTCACGATCATTGCCGCCAGCCATCCGTTCTCGGTCATGCCTTCCCCGCCGTATTCTTCGGGGATAACCGTTCCGAAAAGACCCAGCTCGGCCATGGGCTTGAGGGCTTCTTTATAAGGAAAATAATGATTTTTATCCCATTCATCTGCAAAAGGGGCAATCTTTTTGGCGGCAAACTCACGAACCGCTTTTCTCAACATTTCCAAATCTTTAGTCAAAGCAAAATTCATAACGAAAAATTATTCCTCCTCTAAAAAAATGATATGATGTATATAAGTTATACACCTGATCTCATTCCAACACCCTGTGCGGGAACGAGAAATGTATGGATAGAAAAAAAGTTAATGTATAAATCCCAAGACCCTCGGCAGCCACAACACGACGTCGGGCACATATGTCATCATCAGCAGCACAGCAATCTGTATGGCGATAAAAGGCACTACCGCTTTGGACACATAGATGAGATCCCGGTTGCCGATAGAACCTGCAATATACAAACTCACACCCATCGGCGGCGTGCAGTATCCTATAGCCATATTCACGGTCATGATAAGTCCGAAGTGGACAGGATCAATATTGAATGCGCCCAGCATGGGCAGAAGCACCGGTCCGAGAATCAGCGTGGCGGAAACAACGTCCATGAACATCCCCACAATCAGCAGCAGGATGTTGATGACCAGAAGGAACACAACAGGCGACTGAATGTTTGAAAGCACCGCTTCTGTGACTTTTCCCGGAATGTTTTCCAGCGTCAGATACCGGCCGAAGCAGGTTGCGCCGGCTACGATGATCAGAAGGCTGGCAGACGTGACCGCAGAGCTGATCGTAATTTTTTTTACATCGCTTAATTTTAAGGCTTTGTGTATAAAAAGTTCTATGATAAAAGCATACACGCAGGCAACCACTGCCGCTTCGTTCGCGGTAAATACGCCGGAAAATATGCCGCCGAAAATAATGATAATCAGCATGATAGACCAGATAGCGTCTTTCAGGGCAAGCAGAACTTCTTTTGCGCTCGGAACGGGCATACGCAAAATAGTTGTATCTTTTCGGAAATGGATGTATGTGTAAATACAGGTTGCGATGATGATGAGAATGCCCGGCACAAAGCCTGTGAGAAAAAGCCCCTCCAGCGATGTGTTGCTGATCATGCTGTAAAGAATCATACTGATGCTGGGAGGGATAATCACGCCGAGATTGCCGGAACTCGTCATAACGCCGAGCGTATATTTTTCATCATATCCGTTTTTCAGCAGCGCGGGAATCATAAAACCGCCCAAAGCCACCACGGTGGCAACGGTTGATCCTGAGATCGCGCCGAAAAGCCCGCAGGCAAGCACGCCTGCCATTCCGAGTCCCCCGGGCAGCCAGCTCACTAAAATATTGGCTACTTTGATGAGCTTTTCAACAATGGAGCCTGCGGTCATGATGTTGCCGCAGAGGATGAAAAACAGCACAACAACCAGCGCGAAATTGTCCATACTGCGGAAGAGCGTCTGGGCAAGCAGCAGCAACGGCAGATCGGTGAAAAACAGAAAGCTCAGAACAGTTGTAAAAAAAAGACACATGAATACAGGAACATAAGCCGCCATTGTCCCCAAAAGAATCAGCAAAATAATCAGATAACTCCACTCCATAAAACAAGACTCCTTTCTCAAGTGAGATTTAACTTATAATTTTTACAAACATGTTAAAAACACCTTTTGTTTGACTGTGTTCTGCCTGAAAAGATATGAAAATTCTATTTCAGATTCGACAATACGCCGCCTGCTGATATAATCTTATTACAATACCCTTTGTTTTGCATATTTGTCAATGATCTTTTGAACACTTCCGTTATTTGATTCCGATTTCTTTGTTTATCAGCGAAAAAATGAGGCATTACAGCCGGAATCCGCTTTATCGGGCTGTGAAAATGAACTGTATTGAGAATATAAAAAAGAGACAATAAATAAATCAGATTCATGTTTGCAGACAATGTGAATTCCTCTGAAGCAAATTCTCGTTCCACGCAGAGATTGGGAACGTAAAGCGAAGTTTAAAACTCGCTTTACAGAGGGACGCAAAAAAAATGCTTGACAGACACATTCACTGCGAATATATTCCATTTCAGAAATATATGCGAGGTTGATATGAAAGAATTTATCCGGGTTATGAAAGCCCTTTCCGATCAGAATCGGCTGAAAATCATCAAAATGCTCCAGCACCGTGAACTCTGCGTCTGCGAAATTCAGGCAGGCTTGCAAATCGCACAGCCGACGGTTTCCAAACATCTGAAAATTCTTGAAGATGCCGGGCTTGTGGGTTACAGAAAAGAAGGTCTTTGGGTGAATTATTATTTGGAAAACGGCAACAGCAATCCTTATGCTGCCACGCTTTTGGGAAATCTCAGGCACTGGTTGGATAATGAATCGGAAATTAAGCAGATAATGGAAATCCTTCCGACGCTGAACCGTGAAAGCATCTGCAAAAAATGATATTTTTTTGCCGTCATCATATTCCTGTTTTGCTATATACAAATTTTATTTCGGAATATTTCCCGTTCCCATGCGAGGCGATGTCGCTAAGGAGGAGACCGTCCGAAAATTTTAGCAATGCTAAAATTCGCTACGCTCATTTCAGCACTCCGGAGTGCTGAAACCGTGTTATGAAACACCGGAACAGCCTAAAGTAATTGAAATTCTCAGAATGCTGCCCAAGACAAACTGTAAGGAATGCGGTCTGCCGACCTGCACGGTCTTTGCCGTTCAGACAGTTGAAGGCGTGAAAGGGGCGGAAGACTGCCCGCCGATGAGCGAAGAAAACAGGGAGAAAATGCGTTCATATCTTAAATCCTTCAGTCTGAACATCTGAAAAGTGTTTCTCGTTCCCGCGCTCTGCGTCAATGCCGTCAGGCTGACAATTCCGTAGGTCGGGGTGAGCCTGCGAACCCCGACATCATCCGGCAGG
>DZCT01000377.1 GCA_022736535.1 Desulfatirhabdium butyrativorans
CTGACGGAGAAGTGATTTCCGGGTCTCCCGGCATTCCTCACAAAGTCTGGCTCCGGGTTCAGCGAGTCATTCCCATGCTGCCTGAAATGAAAAAGAAGCTTGCCGAATTGGAAAAGAAAATCGCCGAGATGACTCAAAAGGCTGAATAAAAAAAGTTGAGAGTTAAAAGTTCAAACGGTCTCAAAACTTTTAACTTTCAACCTTTCCCCTTCCACACCAATTCAAAGAGATTTCTGAAAATATCTTTCAGATTCACCTCCGCTTTGATTTCAGAAGACATTGTGAGAATCAGACATTGATCGTACTTATCCGCAATCTCTCTGCATCGTTCCATGCCGACTCTGCCGGTGGATATAAACACAAAAGACGTATTTTTCTGAAACACCGGTGATTTCAGATATGCCGAGCAGCGTTCAAAGTTTTCAGGCAGGGACGGCAATATCCGTTTGCCGGAAAGTTTTGCTTTTGAAGCTGTTTCGCTGACAGGAGTATCTGGAGAGGAAAACGAATATTTTTCTAATTCCGATTCCGGCTTCAGATAGAGTTTTTCAGTATATTCGGTTGCATAGCGTCTGATGTTTTCATATTCCTCTGCCGCGCAGACCAGCAGAACAGAGGCATATTCCAGAATATCCGCTCTGCTGACATCATCAAATTCCGCATACAGCGTATCATAAATGATGCGGTTGCCGTGATCAATGCGCTCGGACGGCATGTCGCAGAGCATGATGCCGACACGTCTTTCAGCAGTCAGCAAAGCGAGTTTCCGGGTTTCTCCGCCGGTATCTCTCAAGGCGATCCGGTAGATGTCCTCTATCGGCTTGAACAGCCACAGATCGCCTTTTCTGACATGCCATCCGTAATCTTTGCCCCGCTCGATGTCACGGGTATGAACGGCAACACCTTTTGGCGTAAGTTCTATGCTCATTATCGGGCAATCCTGATTAACTGAAAATTGCCATAGGTTTTGAAAGTAGCGTCGCGTTCCTGAATAAACTGAAACAGTGATTCTTTAAAAGACGGATCCCAGCCCCGAAACAATTTTTCCCACCAGCCCCGGTTTTTATCCCGTTCTGATAACACAAAAGCCAACGCGTAGCGCAAAGGCTGATCTGTAAATTCAGGTTCAAATTTTTTGTTGGCTCTGCGGAGAAATATCACTTTTTCTTCTCCACCGTCTTTTTCCATCCTTGAAAATTCCACGCATCCCAGAGTCTTGACCGGTATGACTACGCCGACGGCATTGGGCCGATCCTGAATCAGATTAATCACTTCCTTAAACCGTTCGTCGAATTTTTTCATCAGTCTGGCGCGTCCGTCATTGTTGTTAAGCCATGTTTCGCATTTGGTAATCACAAACAGAATCAGATGGTTTTGCTTATGATTCAGCGCAGGAATCAGCAGGTCTTTGATTCTGGAAGGTTTATTGATCTTATCAAAGAGAAGATCGCTGCCTGCCATCAGCACCGCGCCGTCAATCACATTGATAATCACGCTTGCCCGGGATAACTGCTGCTGAAATACTCTGAAATCCTGATCGCTTGCAGAGACATTGATGAGACCTCCGGCAATATCGCAGAACAGCAGATCGAGTTCTTTTGTGTCCTTAAAATTAATTCCAAAACGGTGATAGATAATGCCGCGAGTCCCTTCCAAAAGCGGTTTGATACTGGTAAATACAGGCTGATCAATAATCCGGCTTAATTTCTGATATGCGTTGTCCAAATTGACGCCGGTATCGTTATCCGCATAAAAGGTAAACCGGGCATAACTTTCTATTTTGGCAAGTTCTTTGTACATGGTTGCCAGAAGGGTTGTTTTGCCCACTGCCTCGGGTCCTATCATCATCACGGTAAATTCTGCTGACATAAAATCACCTCGTTCCTCTGTGAAAAATTCCTTAAAATTGAATCATAAAACTGTTGCCGTAAAATTTGAACTGATTTTCTATGGGCAAAAGGCTCCGCCTCATGCAGAACTTAACCGCGTACTGCATAGGTTTGTCCACATTTTCCTGAGAAAATTTAAGGTTGGTTTTCTTGTGAAATACAAGTTTTTCCTTGTTCCCGTCTCCTTCTTTGAAGGAAAATTCAACACATCCCAGTGTTTTCACCGGAATGAAAATGCCTGCCCGATTCGGGTTCTGTTCTATCCAGTTCAAAATCGCTTTATGCCGATGTTCAAAAGCCTTTTTAAGTCTCTCAATGCCGGCTTCGGTTTTAATCCACGCCTCGCATTTGGTGATGACAAAGAGGATAAGACATCGCTCATCTCCTGCTTTATTCCGCATCAGCAAATCCTTGACCCGTGTGGGAGAATTGACCCGATCCGCCAGAAAATCGCTTCCTTCAAGCATTGCCGCGCCGTCAATCACATTGATAATCACAGATGACTTGGAAATAGCCTTGTTAAAATCTTCAAGGTCCTTGGCTCTGCCGTCGGATTCCTTTGTCATAAGCAGACCGCCTGCGGTGTCACATACAACAAACTCCCGGTTCTCAATGTTGAAATTGTATTCCCGGACGCTTGCGGTACCGGGCAGCAGGCGGGGCGGCTCAGTGAAATTGGGCTTTTCGATAATGGTGCATAATTTCTGATAGGCTTCCTCAAGGTCAATGCCGGTGTCGTTAGATGCCACAAAAGGAAAATAGCTGTTCCGGGTAAATTCCTTATACATCAGCGCGAGCAAAGTCGTTTTTCCCACAGCCTCCTGACCCATCAGCATGATGACGGTTTTATCGGATTTATCCTGTTTCTCGGCTTTGCGGGGAGCAGGTATGGGCGGAGGTGCCGGATTAGTCTGAGGTTGGGGCACAGGCTCCAGTGAGGTTTGGGTTTCGCCAATTGTTTCACTCACTTTAAACACAAGAAACCACACTGCCCACACTGCTCCTATAATAATTATAAAAAAAACAATAATGCCAAAAATAGATTCCATAAATTTTCTCCTCAGTTGTCTGAACTGTGATTCGTGTGATTTGCCTGACTTTTACATTGGAAAATCACCTCATCACAGTTCAGGACATTCTTCTTAACCCCCAATTTTGCCGAACTCGCCTTTGACCTGCTGAATGCTTTTCAGCACATCATCTGCCGAACCCTGCCAGTTTCGGCAGAAAGCAGCGTATTGATCAAACTGACCGAAGGTCTCGGGCCACATCCGGCTTCTCACCTGAAACAGAAAATCCCGCCATTCAAACTCAATGTCTTTTTGCCGCACCAGCCGGTCTTCGATTTCTTCCACCAGTGAAAAAATCGCATTGGCAGGGTCGGTCTGCATTTCCTCGCCGAGTTTTTTCCTGATACCATAGACGGTTTCCTTGTAGCTGACCTGCAAACCCCTCTCAATATCTTCGGCAATCTCAAGAGGATTGTCAGGACGTTTGTTGTTGATTTCTTCTGGGATGATTCTTTTGACAAATGTGCCGTCAAAAGCATCCAAAAGAGACATACTCTCTCTTACCCGGTGATGAAAGTGACTGTGGTAAGAGAAATTGAATTTGGCGATATAGTCAAACGCTCCGTACAACTGGGGCTGAAGATAGGGATCAAACAGTTTCTGGATTTCCTTCACCGTTTCAAAAGGACCTGCGTTCTCTGCCGGTGAAGGCAGAATCGAATGAACCGATGCTTTGAAAATGCCGTCCAAAACCTTCCGGAGAGCATTGTTGACCTGTTCGCGAAGATATTCGTCTATCTGATCCGCAAGGAATTTGCTGAGTGCAGAACGGGTATAGTGCAGTTCATATTGAACTGCTGCGGGCCATCCGCCGTATTCTTGGAATCGGTTTTTAAGTTCCTGTACCGGAGGAATCAGCGACTTTTCTTCTGCAAGCTTGCAGATTTCTTCAATTTTGAGATTAAACTCACTGCCCAAAGCCGCCATGTTGTTACGCGTTTCAGCCGTGAGATCCGCTATTTTCCGCTTCATATCTTTGGTGAACTCAAGAACCAGCCGCTCATATTCCCGCTGGATTCTCCGGTCTTCCTGCTGAGGCTTCAACTGCTCTTTGGAATTCCGGAGCGTGTCGGTAAGCCGTTCTGAAACTCCCCTCATTTTTTCCGACACAGCCTTGATAAGTTTCCGGTCAATCTTTTCAAGGTTCTGCTCCAGATGATTCAGCACCGGCGAAAAGACTTTTTCCTCAGCCTGTTTCGGATCGCTGCAATCACCGGTGAGGATATTGAAGCGCCTTGAGGTTTGCGGCGGATTGGTCTTTAACAACTGAGCCTGTTTCTCATTCGACTTGTCATTCAGCACATTCAGGACAATGAACAGCCAGTCGGCCAGATCAACTTCTCTGACCGCATGATCAATCAGATCAATGACCTTGTAATCATCTTTGTCATACTGAGTTCCCTGCGCGCTCGGCAGCTTGACTAAAATTACCGCATCCACTTCATTTTCCAAAGAATCCACGAGCTTCTTTTCATGCCCCTGAGCCGCTTCAAGTCCGGGCAAATCCACCAGACACAGACCGCTGACATCGTGATGCGGAAACTTCGTGTAAATGTTGCCAGTTTTCACGGCAAGATATTTGGAACGACCGTCGCTCTGGGTCACATAATCGGGGATTTGTTTCAGTTCCACAACTTCAGAAGGTTTTGACAGATAATTTTGAAAGGTGGGAAACGCGCTGTGAATCAGTTTCAGACGTTCATAAACCGCGTTGTACAAATTTCTGTCCGTATCTTCTTTGTCATTCGGCGGCGGAAGCGGTCTGGAAAAATTTTCAAGAGAAGAGGCTTTCGGAAGGTTCAGACGATCAAAATAGGCGTGGATGATCTCTTTGAGAAATTCGTTTTCGGTGTAAAAATCAATTTGGGCGTAGGGCTGGCCTTCGGAATGGAAAATCTTGCTTTTTGCGCCTGTGCAGGGCAGTTCGTCGGAGGTGGGAATTTCCGTTTTTGTCAGTCCGGAAATGCTCTGAAGCAGTGTGCTTTTGCCCTGACGGGCTTTTCCCGCAACCCCGACATTGACGGTTTCCCGTTTGAATCGCTTGATCAGGTTGGAAACTGAGTATTGGACATCAGAAAGTTCTTCCTGAAGCCCGTTTAATTTGTTACAGACAGATGAAGTAACTGAAGCCGATTCACTTGGAATCTGCCCC
>DZCT01000378.1 GCA_022736535.1 Desulfatirhabdium butyrativorans
GATGAGCAGCTGAAAAGAACTGATGAGCAGCTGAAAAGAACTGATGAGCAGCTGAACAGAACCGATGAGCATCTGAACAGAACCGATGAGCATCTGAACAGAACCGAGGCTCAACTGAACAGAACCATAAAAAAGCTGGACGATATCGGCGTGAAGCTCGGGGAAATGGGAATCGTGCAGGGCAGAAACGCCGAGGATCTTTTTTACCGCAACGTGAGGCATGTTTTCGGCCGGAAAGACATGGAATTTCCCGAGGTGCGGCGGAACCTGAAGAAAAAAGGAACTGCCGAATACGACATCGTGGCCGCGGACGGGGATACGGTTCTGGTCGTCGAGGTGAAGAACAGGCTGGACCGCTCTATGATTGACGAGTTTCTGGAGGCCAAACTTCCGAAATTCAGGCAGATTTTTCCGCAGTACAGGGATTTCCGGCTGCTCGGCGGCGTGGGGGCGCTTGTCGTGGACGACAGCGTGGGGCGATATGCCGAAAAGAAGGGGCTTTATGTGATGACTCAGAACGGCGAGGGCGGAGCCATGCTGGTGAACAGGGAGAATTTCACCGCAAAAGAGTTCTGAAACCCGGCATCGCGCCCCGAAATAAATTTCGGGGCTGAAAGCTCAAGCCTGCTGAAGCAGGCTGTCCGGCGCACACAGCAGGCTTCAGCCTGCTTTTGCTTTCAGGCGGGGGATTGATCCCCCGCTGTCCTGATCCTGATCTGATCCGATTTTGTTTTTTGCCGCAGACCCACAACAGACGCACACAGACAGACTGCTGAAAACGGAATACGGCATATATGCGGAAAGTGCGCCGTATTCTGTTTTCAGTGCTGCCCCTTCGCTCTGCTCAGAGCTTCGGCTCACAATGGCATTTACTTTTCAAAATCCTGTTCAGACATTTTCCATCTGCATTATTTTACATTTTGTAAAAAATACCGACACCGATACATTCCCGATCTCCGGAAAAAGCCTGCTTTTCCAAGAAATATTTAAAACATATCATGTCATTATTGCTATTATTAATTTACAGTTTTTTTGGCATGTTCTTTGCTTTTTATTTTAACAGAAGCCCCAAAACATGCTTCGTGTTTTTCATCTTCAACAGAAAGGAGGGGAAATGAAAAATGTCCGTAAAATCATGGTCGCATTCGACCGCTCGGAACATTCGACAGAGGCTGTGAGATACGCTGCCGAGTTGGCGGAAACCTTGAAAACCGAACTCATCATTGCAAGCGTGATCAACAGAAAAGATATTGAGATGGTTGAAAAGATTTCCAAAGAATACCCGACGCTTTCTGTGGAAAAGTATGTGGAAAGCCAAAAACGGGACCGTCTTCAGGAAATTCAGGGATTGATCGAGACAACAGCGTGCAAAACCATCCCGGTTAAAGTTGTTTTCAAAGTCGGCATTCCCTTTGTGGAGCTTGTGGAGGCGATAAAGGAAGAGGCAGCCGACCTGATGGTGATGGGTTCAAAGGGCCGCAGCAATCTTGCCGGCGTTCTTTTCGGAACCACTGCTGAAAAAATGTTTCGCAGATGCCCGGTTCCGCTGCTGAGTTTGCGCAGGAGAAATTGAAACTTATACTGCTGTAGAGCGAGTTTAAAACTCGCTTTGCTGAATTAAATTTTTTACTTCCCGAAAAGGAGAAATGAAAATGTTAGTCAGAAATTGGATGAGCCAACCGGCTGTCACCGTTGATGTAAACGATTCCATGCAGGATGCCATAAAACTTTTAAAGGAACATCGTATAAAAATGCTGCCGGTCACTCAAAAGGGGAAACTGGCAGGCATTGTCACAGACCGTGATCTGAAAAGAGCCTCAGCTTCTGACGCCACCTCGCTGGAAATTCATGAACTCTTTTACCTGCTTTCAAAAATCAGGATAAAAGACATTATGACGAAAAATCCGGTCACAGTTCCGCCGGACTATACGGTGGAGGAAACTGCGGAACTGCTTTTAAATCATAAAATATCAGGCGTTCCGGTGCTTGACGCTACGGAAAACATTGCGGGCGTGATTACGCAGACCGATCTGTTCAAAGTTATTCTTTCGTTGAGCGGTTTCGGCAAAAGGGGCATACAGTTTGCCTTTGAATTGGAAGATCAGCCGGGTTCGATTAAAGCTGTCACGGATATAATCCGTCTGTACGGAGGACGGCTGGCAAGCATTCTGAGTTCTTATTCCGGCGCTCCGGAAGGTTATCGGAAAGTTTATATACGGGCGTATTATATTGATCGGGCAAAACTTCCGAAACTGACAGGAGAACTTCGGGAAAAGGCAAAGCTGCTTTATAGGGTGGATCATAGGGAAAACACTCGGGAAATTTATTATTAGACTTTTTCGGAAATAAAAAAAAGTTCTCGCAAAGGACGCGGAGAGCGCAAAGGAAGAAAGATTTCTCGCTCCGCTCGAAATGACATTCCGACAGCTTTGCGGCCCGGCTAAGAATAGACGCGGGAGACTCAGCCGCTTATTTCCGAAAATGTCTATTATTGAACACAAATCTGTGCTGCTGAAGGGGATAATTTGGAAATCGGACAGCAGGATGGGGATGAAATGCCCGTCCTGCTGAATGCCGATGTTCAAAACAGGTTTGATTCCCGCTCCCACGCGGAGCGTATAACGGCCAAGGCTGAAAATCGATAAACCCGTTTTACATTCATTCGGACGAGGAGCGTCCGGCGCCGCAGAGGCGCCGGAAATTCCACTGCGTAACTCCTATAATCATAAAAGATAAAAAAAGGTTGACAAAGGAGGGGGAAATGTGATTTTATATTTACTGTAATGCGGTTCAGAAATATATAAATTATAAGTTCGGGCATAAAAAACGGAGGTGCAAAATGGAAACGCTTAAAAAAGACCCTTTTCAGAATTACAGGGCTTTTTCCCGCAAATCCTGCGAAGTTCCGATTCTTTACGCGCTCCACAACACCGACAGATACTATACCGCAAAAATGTATAACAGCAGTACGGCAGGTATGTATTTTGAGTCGGCGCATAACGGACTGAGGCGAGGAGCGGACATCTGCATTCGGATGGCAGATTACAAAGCGCAGGTCCACGGTCCCGAAATCCGAAACGGCTATCGCGCCGAAGTCAGGTGGTGCAGTAAAATAGCAAAAGAGGAAGGCGGTCCTTGCTACGGCTTCGGTGTTCGCTTTATGGTAAATACCTGTGACTTCTGCGGTATAACGGTTGCATACAGCGACATTCATAAAACCGATCATCTGATTTTTCTGTGTCCGTCCTGTTTCAGCAAACTGGAAGAACTGGCCGGGGAAGAAAAAATAAAAGAAAGCATTGAAAATTATCTGATGGGAAATGTCTATTGAACATGCTGACACACACAAAGAAAAAAAAGGAAACCGGGTTTTCGGCAGAAGAAAACACTCGGTTTCCTTTTTTTATTCACGGACCCGCCAATGACGGGAGCGCCCCTATTTTTTCGGCGCTTTCGGCGGGCTGATCAGCGCCTCGCCGTCTAAAATCTGCGTTCCTTCCTGATTGTTGCATGTGGTTTTGACTTTCACCCGATTTTTTTCCGCATTGATTTCAATGATTTCCACTCTCGCCGTAACGGTGTCGCCCATACGGACCGGCGCAAGGAAATTCAGTTCCTGCCGGATATAAATCGTTCCGGGACCCGGCAACTGATTGGCAAGAATTGCGGAGATAAATCCTGCGGTCAGCATACCGTGGGCAATGCGGGTTTTGAAAAAAGTCTTCTGCGCGTAAGCCTCGTTCACATGGGCAGGATTGAAATCCCCTGTGATGCCGGCATACAGATAAACATCAGATTCGGAGACGGTCTTTGCAAATTCCGCCGAATCTCCCACTTTAAGTTGGGCAACGGTCTTTCCGATCATTTATGATTCCTCCTGAATTTTGAAACAGTTGATAAAACAAACCTCCGGAGTGCAGAAATTGCATTTCTGCAAAAACTGCATTTCTGCAAAAATACCCCCGCCCCTTTTTTAATAAGACGATATAAAACGACATAAGATCGGTTTTGCACTCCGGAGCCGGGCTGCGCGTCCGATCTGCATTCCCACGCAGAGCGTGGGAACGAGAGGCGGGGGAAAACGGATATTCCGCTTGTTTCAGGCTAAAACCACAGCCTGTGGCTCCATATTTCTTCTTCGAGATTCTTCTTGTCTTCCTGAAGCATCAGGTACATGGAGGCATTCTGAATTGCCAGACCGCCCTGATGCGCCATCGCAGTCGCCAGCATAATATCGTTATCATCAAAATCACGGGGAACATCGCTGTAAAGCCTCAGCACGCCGATCACTTCGTCTCTGGCATTGACAGGAACGCTGAGAATCGAAACAATTCCCTCCGCTTTTTTGGCTTCCCGGTACTCAACGCCGGCTTCGGCACTGACATCTTTTACCACGATGGGGTGATTCCGAAGCGCTTCGGGAATGCCTTTTTCAGCCGATGCGGGTCCTTTATTAAGATATTTCTCGCTCAGACCGTAGCTGGCAACTAATTCCAGCGTATTGTTTTCCTGATCCAGCAGGCGGATGGAGCTTGCCTTCACGCCGAGAATTTCGGCAATATCCGCAGACATGATGTGCATGATTTTCTTTATGTCTAACGTGGAGTTGATGCTCACAGCCAGATCATGGAAAAGCTCCGCATTCATCGTGCGCCGTTCCGAGAGCCGGGCTTTTTCAATGGCAATCCCGCCCTGATTTGCCAAAGCCTTGACCGTTATCACCATGTCTTCGGGAAAATCCCTTTCCACGCCGCTGAAAACCCGCATGACGCCGATGATGTCTTTTCCTGACCGAATCGGAACGCAAAGCATTGAAACAATACCTTCTTCTTTCATCGCATCCCGATATTGAATCCGCTCGTCGGTTCCGGCATCCCTGATAATCACCGTATCTCCTTTGAGCGTCTGAGATATGCTTTTATCCGCAGAGACCGGTCCCCTGCCGGAAAAATTTTCGCTCAGTCCGTAGCTGGCAACAATATCGAGCATCCCTGTATTTTTATTTAAAAGACGGATAGTTGCACCTTTCATGCCGAAAGCTTCGGCAATATCGGCAGTCAGAATGTGCAGAATTTTTTTGATGTCAAGGCTGGAGTTGATGCTGA
>DZCT01000379.1 GCA_022736535.1 Desulfatirhabdium butyrativorans
GATGTGGTCAGAAGCGGGACCGGTATCAATCCCTACCGCTTTTCTCATTTCACGAATATTGACGCATGGACACGGGCGTTTTCAAAACGGGCGGCTTCGGAATATCTCTCCGTGCTGAGAACGAGTTTGGATTCGCCTTATGCCGCATTGGATCTGCGTATTCCGGGCTTTCATGATTACACCGAGGCGCTGGAAATTCAACTGACCCGGATTCTGAACGGAGAATTGCCCGTAAAAGAAGCTTTGGATATTGTCGCTGCCGAATGGGAAAAAATCACGGACAAGATGGGACGTGAAAAGCAGTTGGCGATTTATCGCTCTTCGATGGGACTGTCTGCGAAATAAACGTGAGGACATGCCGGCCGCCGCGCCCCTGCAACATTGTGCGAAATAAACGCAAGGGCACGCCGCCGAGCTTGGTGTTGAGCCTGAAATAAGCCATGGAACAAATAATTAAAACAAAATATAAGGACAGGCTTCCAAAAGGGTTATCCTATCCTATAGGAGCTGAACTCCTTTCCCAACAGCTTTCCGAGGTGCCTCAGTTTAATGCTTTTGAATTGTCATTCTTTTTTCGGTGTGGAAAACTTTATAAAGTATTAAATAGTCAATCAATTGAATTTCTTACACTTGCTTTCAAACGCTCAGAAAAAAGTATTTCAAATACAAATAAAAGAAAAGATAGTGAATGGGTGAAACCCCATTGGAACATTTACGTGAGCCCTGTTCCTTCAACCATTCAAAAAAAAGTAAGAAAATCTTGTCTTGAGCTTGGCTTCCCTATTATCAAAGATTGGTTGATAAAAGACAGACCTGATAATTGGTATTACGGATATAAATTTATCGAGCTTACTTATGATATTGTAAATGAAACGCTCATAGTTATACCCGAATCGCTGTCAAAAAAATATAACTCGGCGGGCCCGAGTTAAGACAGATTGTCCCCGCCGAGCGCAGATCGGATGATTTGCTCTTTTACCGACAGGCGTGAATTACACACCAAGAGATTTGATCCGCTACCATGATTCTTTGCAATGCTGTCTCAACTCATTAGTTTCATAGTTTTAATTGCAATCTTTCTGCTTCAGCCAGACCTGTCTCATGCTCAGTCTCTCCCGCCTCAAAAAAACAGCAAATGCCTGATTTCACTTCACGGACTGCACCGCTTTTCCGCAGGAGACAATATGGAATGGACAATGCCGGCTTATGACGACACCGCATGGAAAATGATCAAAATTCCGGGAACATGGCAGTCTCAGGGAATATCTCCTGACAATGCCATCGGCTGGCATCGCATCTGTTTTTTTGCTCCGGATTGTCTCAGAGAAATTCATCCGGCGGTCATGCTCGGCAGAATCGGCAATGCAGATGAAGTGTTTCTCAACGGCGTGAAAATCGGCGGCGAAGGCAGCATCGGCGATGCGTTTGTGGAAATCGAATGGAAATTCCGCCTCTATCCCTTTCCCAAAGGCATTGTGAGGTTCGGACAGGACAACCTGCTGGCAGTTCGGGTGATGAACACCTACCGGGGCGGCGGCATCATGCAGGGTCCCGCATGTATCGGCGAATACGGAGACCTGCTTGACATAAAATATCAGCAGGAATTTGACAGGAAATCAGTTGAAATTACGCTCTTCTCCTTTCTTCTGCCGGCTTTTTTCTCTGTTATTTTTCTGCATACCGCAGGCGTCAGAGATAAAGAATATCTCGCTTTCGGCATTTTCATTTTTCTTTATATTATCGTCTTTGTTCTCGACAGCGTGATATTTTATGAAACCGGCATGAAAACGCCGTTTGTCCAAAGGGTTGTCAATGCGCTGTATGCCGTCATTCCGGGCTTTGCTTTTGTCTTTATCCTGCTGATGTGCCAGAAAACGGTCAGCGCCGCCATGAAGATACTGCTCTGCTTTTTCGGCGTCCTATCCGCCGCCATGCTGATTCCCTTTCCCTGTCGCATGTTGAATCTGCTGCTGTCGGTGTGGGCGGCAGGTCTTGTGACAGCCATTGCGGTTTCTTTATATGTCTCGGTCCGCGCTTGGCTGCAAAAGCTTTATGAATCGGGTCCCGTACTGATCGGCATTCTCGGGCTGACTGCCGGGGGCGCGACTGAAATGACAGACATGATTCATCCGGTTTATTTTCAGAACGCCGATCTGATGGGAACAGGCATGGCGATTTTTCTTTGTAGCATGTTATATGCGCTGATGGCAAGGCACAGCCGTATTCAGAAAAGCCTGCATCTGCTTTCGGGGCGCATTCTGGAGGCGCATGAGGAAGAACGCAAACGCCTTTCCCGTGAAATTCACGACGGGCTGGGACAGTCGCTTCTTGCGGTCAAACTTTATCTTCAGATGATGCAGCGGGAAAGCGATGCGGGAAAGCTTGTGGAAAAAGATATTTTTCCCGGACTGATCGCGGAAATTTCCGGCGCTATCTCAGAACTGCGGGAAATGGCAACAGATTTGAGACCGGTCACGCTTGAAAAGCTCAGGCTGACCGAGCTGCTGAGATGGTATGCCAGAAAATTTTCGGAAAAAACAGGGATATGTGTCTATGTTCAGGGGGATGACGAGCTTGATGTTCCCCTGAAAATAAAAGATCATCTGTACCGGATTTGTCAGGAAGCTTTCAGCAATATCAGCAAACACGCAAATGCCGACTGCGTTCAGGTACAGGCGGAAAAGAGAGGAAAAATGCTCTGCCTCTGTATCAGTGACAACGGAGACGGTTTTGACCTGTCTGAGCATATCGGAAAAACCGAAGGCATCGGGCTTTCAACCATAAAAGAACGAACCGAACTGCTCGGCGGCATGTTTCATATCAAAAGCAGAAAAGGAAAAGGCACGGTCGTTCAGATTGAAGTGCCGACAGAAGATTGAAAAATACATAATTCTACTGATAGACAGCCCTCCCGCCCTTCTGATATAACTACCTGAAGTGAGAAATAGTTCTCACTTCTCACTTCTCACTTACATAACGGAGTATTTCCATGACACGCATTGTCATTGCCGACGATCACGCCATGTTCCGGCAGGGACTTGCAAGGCTTCTCAGTTCCGTTCAGGGCTTTGCGGTGATCGCTGAAACCGGAAACGGGCATGAGGCACTCAGCCTGATTCTCGGAAAACAGCCGGAACTCGCAGTGGTGGATATTTCCATGCCCGGACTGAGCGGAACGGAGATTTTAAAGGAAGTCCGGCGTAAAGAAGTCAAGACACGAATTGTCCTGCTCACCATGCACACAGACCCGGAATTAGCGGCGGAAGCAGTGAAATACGGCGTTTCCGGCTATCTGCTCAAAGAAAATGCCTTTGAAGACCTGCTTTCAGCCTTTCAGCTTATCCTTGAGGGCAAAACTTTCATCAGCCCCGATGTGGATAACGCTTTATCTTGCAGAAAATCCGAAACCGTCCGTGAGCCGGAAAAACTGACCCGCCGGGAGAAAGAAATTCTGGGCTGTGTGGCGCTGGGGCTTATCAGCAAGGAAATTGCCGACAGGCTCAATATCAGCGTGAAAACCGTGGAAACTCATCGGGCAAATATCATCGCCAAACTGAATCTGCATTCCACGGCGGAACTGGTGAAGTATGCGATTCATAAGGGAATTGCAAAAACCTGATGCGTTTTTTTTGCCACGAATTTACACGAATGTTTTCGCGAACAGGAAAACACGAATGATTTTTTTGTTTCTTCATGTCATTTCGAGCGCAGCGAGAAATCTTTGCGTCCGACGGTTAAGATTTCTCCCTTCGGTCGAAATGACATGAACAGTTTCGTGCATTGTTCGTGAGCAATCCGTGTTCATTCGTGGCTGAAAATAACAGCCTTTCAAGGAGAAAAGCGATGGCAGAAGCTTTAATGAAAAAAGCATATTACAGCAAAGAAGAATATTTGGAGATGGAATCGCTCTCAGATGTCAAAAGCGAATTTTATGCCGGAGAAATCGTGGCAATGGCAGGCGGAAGCCTGAAACACAGCCTCATTTGCGTCAATCTGATCCGGCGGATGGCAGAAGCCGTTGAAAACAAAGACTGTGCAGTCTTTGAAAGCAATATGAAATTAGAATTGGCAGAAGCCGATGCTTACGTCTATCCTGACCTCATGGCTGTCTGCGGAGAAGTAAAACTCGCTGAAAACAGGAGAGATGTCATCACAAATCCTGTTCTGATTGTCGAGGTCTTGTCGCCGGCTACCGAGTCTTTTGACAGAGGCAGAAAATTTGCATATTACCGTATGTTAAGTTCATTAAAAGAATATGTTCTCGTATCACAGGAAAAGGCTGCGGTCGAGTCTTTCTGCAAACAGGATGAAAACACATGGCTTTACACCGTCGCCGAAGGGCTTGATAAAAAATTTGTTTTAAAAGCAATTGAATATGAAATTACGCTGAAAGATATTTATCATAAAGTGCAATTTTAAGCCACGAATTTACACGAATTGTTTCACGAACAGCAGAACACGAATGATTTGAAATAAAAAATAAATTCGTGATGCTTCGTGAGACAATCTGTGTTCATTCGTGGCTGATAAAACCTAAACTTGAAGGAGGAATTACCATGTGTGAAAATGTCGTTTCCAAACTGAGGCTTGCCCTGATGTATCTTGCGGCAATGTGCCGGGCGAGTGAAATCCGAATCGGGACTTTTATCGGCAATCTTTTCTGTGAAAGGAGAAACACCATGAATTACGGAGTGATCGGACAAAATGTCGTTTCCAAACTGAGGCTTGCCCTGATGTATCTTGCGGCAATGTGCCGGGCGAGTGAAATCCGAATCGGGACTTTTATCGGCAAACTTTTCTGTGAAAGGAGAATCACCATGAAAACCGAAAACCGAACTCATCGGCAGGGGCGTCAGCTTGCTTCAATCTGCGGGCTGGCAATCACGGCAATTTTCAACTTCATCAGCAATCTTTTTTGTAAAAGGAGAACGATTATGTATTCCGAAAACACAACCCGCAATCGGCAGGGGCGTCAGTCTGTTGTTATCTTCGGGCTGGCATTGGCTATGATTTTTGTCATGGGGAGCATGACGGTAAGTTACGGTGTGCCGATCAGGTGCACTGCTGTTGGTGAGTATTTCTATATTATTTATGA
>DZCT01000380.1 GCA_022736535.1 Desulfatirhabdium butyrativorans
CGCCCCGATTAACACGATTCGAGCCGGATGATGGACCTATGGGATCAGTGACAGAACCCGATGCATAGCCGCCATACCAATCCTGACACCACTCCCACACATTCCCGTGCATGTCGTACAGCCCGTAAGTGTTGGGAGCGAAACTCGCAGCCGGAACCGTCTTTTTTCTGTATTTCCCTTTTGAACACCCTGACAGCGGATAGTTGCCGTCATAGTTTGCCTGATCTGTCGAGAGGCATTTCCCGAAAGCAAACGGCGTGGCTGTTCCCGCACGCGCCGCATATTCCCATTCCGCTTCGGTCGGCAGCCGGTAATTCTTTCCTTCCTTGCGGTTCAGCTTCTTTATAAATTCCTGCGCATCATCCCATGAGACCTGTTCAACCGGGCAGTCGTCCCCGCAATTTTTGAAATAAGACGGATTGTTTCCCGTGACCGCTTTCCACTGCCCCTGCGTCACTTCGGTGGTCTGCATGTAGAAGCCCTTAGTCAGCGTCACTTTGTGCTGATTCTCATCGCTATCATGTCCCGGTTCATTCTCCGGGCTTCCCATCATAAAACTCCCCGGCGGGATATACACAAATTCCATGCCGAGAGAGTTGCTGATGCGCTTTTTCGGGCTGTCTTCTTCGGGGGTTTCTTCGGGTTTCAGCGGCTCTATGACCGGCTTCTCGGTCTTTTTTTCAAGATAGACAGACACTCTCTCCGTTTTTCCCTTTTTCAGATCAAGCGGCTTTTCATATATTTCATATCCCTCTCTTGAAACCTTTATCCTGTAACGCCCTGCCTGAACCGGTCCCGAACTGAATTCCCCGGTCCCGACTTTTTTCCCGTTTATCTGTATTTCCGCATCCGGAACATTCACGCTCACACTCAGAGACGTCTCTTCTGCCGGTTCTGTGACGGCTGCCCCGCCGCTGTCCGCAAAATAAAAATCTCCGATTAACGAGGATGATTCCCAGGGAATTTGTCTGTCCCCCGTCTCCTCTGCCACATCCGCACGGACACGCTTGAGCACATCCTCGATTTTCAGATTCGGCATGGTCATGTATCTCATCAGATATTTGGTATAAACGCCGTTTCTGCCATCACCGTCCGCCGCCACTTTATCCGGCGCTGTGGCGTAAGCAAGCAGAGAACCTTTGGGAGCATCCATTTTGGCAAGACCTTTTTCGGCGTTTCTGAAACTTCTGGCAAAAGTGTTGTTCCGGCAGGCATCCAGAATCACGATATTCAGTTCGTTTCCGGCATCTTCCATTTTGCCCAGCACTCTGCCCGCGTCCACAGATTCATACCGCACGTCCGATTCGCTTTCAATTTTTGCATCTGTGGGAATCAGATAATTGCTGCCGTTAATCTGCATCCCATGTCCGGCGTAATAAAAAAGCCCTATGCCTTTGTTGTTCTGCAATGTTTTTCCGAAATTCCGGATAGCCTCCTCCATGGCTTTTTTATCCGCATTCTCTTTGCAGACCACTTCAAAACCGAGGGATTTCAGAGTGTTTGCCATATCCCTTGCGTCATTGACAGGATTGCGGAGCGGCGAGGATTCATAATCTGCATTGCCGATCACAAGAGCGGTTTTGGATTCCGAGTATCCGGATCCGGTTTTTTTCCGTTTCATACTCCGAGCATCCTCAGCATGGACAGACAGTGAAAGCATGAAAAACAGAAAACAGAAGACAGACATCAAAAAAATAATCCTTTGTTTCATCATAACCTCCTTTTTCAGACAGTGGTAGGGTGGGCAGAGCCTGATTTATCGGACACAGGCAGACAGAGGTTCTCAGGCTCTGCCCACCCTGCTTTTTCCAATCTTTACCGGCGGCGTATTTATGAAGCTCTGTACTGAGTTTTTTGAAAAAACTCAGTTTCACCAGCTTCTCACAATATCCTTTTTTGCACAGGTCTTTACTTGCAGGGTCATCTGCGCGGCATCATTTTTAACACTGCCAATCATCTTCATGAAATCGGCAAAACGGGAATCTGTCGGCAACAGGTCTTCCGCACATATAAAATT
Source organism: Desulfatirhabdium butyrativorans (assembly GCA_022736535.1). Classification (GTDB taxonomy): domain Bacteria; phylum Desulfobacterota; class Desulfobacteria; order Desulfobacterales; family JAIFKL01; genus JAIFKL01. The sequence continues at coordinate 2,018 of DZCT01000380.1, forward strand.
TTTCAAAGATTCAGGCTGTTTCTTAAAAGCAAAAACTTTGATATATTCTGTCCCGAAATTCGGCGGGACAACTTTACTGAGTTCAGGAAAAGATAAGTCCTGATTTGCTTTTATTATCAATAATTCTTTATCATAACACGGATAAATAACATTGACAAGACCCGCAGGATCAATATTTATGATCAGAATATGACTGTCTGCTTCGGAGCGGATGACAAATCCGATGTCTTCGCCTTCTGTCAGTACCGCTTTTTGTCCGATCAGGGATACAGATACATTAAACTTCTGATTCGGAAAAGAAAGTTCGGTCAGTTCCCGAATATGCACCTGCCGTCTGATCCGTTCAATGACATCATCGGGTTCGGTCTGAGGAAAGCTGATCAGCATGACATCATTCGGAAGATAGAGACGATAGACCCCTTCATTCAGCATTACCAGAAGATCATAATCTTTTTCAGCCATTGTCACTCCCGGTATTTCGGAAATTTTTTGCTCAAAAGATTTTTCCAGTTTTTCCGGTCTGACCCTGAGTGTTTTATCCGTGTCTGTTGTATCAGGCTTGGAAGGAGGAACAGGGGCTGGGATATTCTTATCAAATATCGCGTTCTCCAGCATTTCTCTTTTTTCTTCAGCACAGAGCATCTGAGGCGTATGAGAAAATCTTCGGCTTACATCCTCTCTGACATAATGATATACTTCGCTGTATGTGATTTTGCCGTCATTATTGCTGTCTCCCGCGCCCTGAAAAGCACGGAGCAGGGCATCGGTCAATGCGCCGTGAGGTTTACCGTCAACAGTTGTTATATTCCCGTATTCAATATCAGATTTCGTGATGTCTCTTGCCGGTTCTATTCTTGAGGCGGCAGAAATATAGATAACATTCTGGTAGGGATAGGGAGGCTCTTTGATGGTGTCGGTCCCGTAAGCGGGCGATTCAGGGGAATCTGTCAAATCTACAATGCCGGTAAGCGGGGCATATTTCGCTTTTCCCCGCCGATTTAAAAAGCTCCTCACAGCATCTCCCGAATAGCAGGAATCAAAAACAGCAAAAATCAGACGTTCTTTTTCCAGCGTTTCAAGGATGGGGCGAATATCCCGTTTGCCGATAATAAGCGAATTCATCATGTTGCTGATTTTCTTATCCGGCCGGAAATCCGCAGGCAGCAACGCGCCGGTACAGGGATCAATTCCCCAGTCTTTTTTTTCAAGGTCATAGCTGCTGGTGCCGTGTCCGCTGAAATAAATAAAAATAGAATCGCCGGGTCTTGTGGAAGTTTCCAGCTTGTTCAACTCTTTGAGAATATTCTCCTTGCTTGCCTTATTATCCACCAATGTGATGATATGAGAAAAATTCAGAGAGGTTTTCAGGAGACTTTTCAACGCAGCAACATCATTCGGGGGTCCCTCCAAGCCATATTTTTTATCAAGATGGGGATAGTCTCCCACGCCGATAAGCAGTGCATGATTTGCCGCTTGCAGGTCTGAAACCGGGAATAGCAGTATCAGACAGATAATGCCTGTGAACAAATTAAAATTTTTCATGTTTTTTTACTCCTTTCGTGAATGATAAAAAAGATTGAGGACATCGCCCTTTACGCACACTGTCCGAACCCTGATTCGCATGATTAAAGGATTTTCATGATGACTGCTTGTAGGGGAACGCCGCCGGCGCGCCCCTGCGATTTTCCATCGGTTTATAAATTGCGCTCATATCTATGCCTGATGCTCGTGGAGACACGACGGCGGCATCAGGCGCAGCTTGTAGCGTTTCACATTCCGGTAAGGCTTTGCTTTTGTGACGGTGTAATTCCCGAACTGACGATTGCACATACCTGTCAATATTCTGCCGAGCTGTATGCACCGGCTCCGTTCCGTGCTGCCCGTGATATTCAGGGATATTTCAAGGCGTTTGAGCAAAGGATACAAATGCGACACTCCCACACTGTCTTCGCCGTATTCGTTCCACCATGCAGTCACAAATTCCTCCAGAATTTCCTCCTCCTGTCTGGGAACAGAAGAAGCAGTCCGCGTTTCCCGGTCCCTGATTTTCGAGGGAACCGCTCCTTTTGCAATTAAACGGTCATGAATTTCCATCAATCTTTTACGAAGGTCGTTTCTTTCGTCGCGGACATGCTCCAGTTCACGGCAGACAATATCCAAAAGATGCGTCGCTTCTTTCAGGAGAAACTGTTCATGTTGTGAAGAAGCCGTCGCTCTGCCTCCGAGTATCTCTTTCGCGGCAAAATAATTCCTGATCAGCGCACGCTGAACTTTCCATGCAAGATCATCACCGAAAGGTTTGACAATCATCAAGTAGCCGGATTCGGTCAGGAAAATCATTGAATTGTGTTGATGACTTGAGCCGTATATTTCCGATACGGCTGGAATTTGAGACCATTCAGTATAGGGGACATCGAAAAAATCCTCCTCTTCAATCAACTTATCCCTGTTCCGGTTAAAAGCCTGTCTTGCCGTACTCGACGGCCGTTCATGCAGTTCATCCACCATTCTGAACGTAAGCACCGGCTGTCCTTTGTATTCGATTCGCTCCACCGCTTTGCCCATGATATTGACAACATTTTTATCATACATTGTTCATCTCCTTTCAATTATTAAAAATTTCCAACAAGATTTTATTCAGAGACTTCCCGACTGATTCATCTTTTTTTATCCGGATGACTGTATAACCGAGAGCTGATAAAATTTTATCACGCTCTTTATCAGATTTTTTATGAGCCGGACGCTCATGGTGTTTTTCATCATACTCAATAATGATTCCATGTTCAATTAAAAGAAAATCAACACGATATTTATCAATATTTATTTGCGTTCTCACAGTTGCAAGACCTTCCAAGCTTTCAATCAGAATCTTACCAAATTCTGTTTCAGAGGCATTCCTTAATATAAAGTTAAGAGATTCATCGTTAAAATATTTATTACATATTTCTAAAATCCGTTCAGAACTTGATCTGTAAATGTTAGTGAGCAGTAAATAGCCTGTCTGGGTAAGGAAAATTACAGGATTACGCTGCCCTGATCTGACCGCCCGATAAAATTTGTCCGACGGTATGTGA
>DZCT01000750.1 GCA_022736535.1 Desulfatirhabdium butyrativorans
TCCGCGGCCCAGGCTAAGAACAGATGCGAGAACCTTTTTTAAGTCTCTCGCATCTGTTCTTAGCCTGGGGCGCAGAGACCGCAAAGCTGTCGGAATGTCATTTCGGGCGCAGCGTCCTGTCATTTCGAGCGCGGCGGTCGATTTTATAAAATTGGCTTAATTCCTCTGCGCTCTCTGCGCCCTTTGCGAGAACCTTTTTTTATCTCCGAAAATGTCTGATAAACACAAATCTGTTCTTAGCCTGGCGCTGAATCTGCGAAAGCTTCAGACGTGCCTCATTCCCCTATAAATTCTTTCAGCCTTTTGACAGACCGGGATTTGATGGTGTAAATATTTCCGATTTCCCTGTTCAGGCGGGCGGCGATTTCCGTCAGAGAGAGGTCTTCAATATAGTGCATGGTAAAGACTTTCTTTTCAAGAGGCGCGAGCTGCTTGACCGCTTCTATGATTTTCATCAACTGCTGCCGGGCTTCCAGCCGGTTGATTTCCTGCCTGATATCAAATTCCTCTCTGATGTCTTCAAACAGCATCAGATATTGTCGGCTCACAACAGCGTGGGGGTCTTTGACTCTGAGGTGATTCAGCGCGGTCCGGTTGGCAATCAGAATAATCCATCCGGCAAGATTCCTGCCCCCGCCTTCTTTGTACTGTCTCAGGCGTCTGCAATCATCATCAAAGAGCTGCACAAAAACATCCTGCTGAACCTCTTCCAGTTCTTCTTTTATCAACGGGGCGTTTTTATAAATAAATGTTTTCTGAACTGTTCTGTAAATCAGGTTCCGGTATTGCTCAGACAGTTTTTCGCATCGTTTGTCAACAATACATTCATTGAGAATCTCCCGTTCTTCTTCAGGTGTGAGTTTCTTTTTCATCGGGTTATGATCCTATCTCCCTCATTGACGGTAATGCCCCGGGGGGTTGTCAGTTTTATCCGGTAATATTCATCGCTGATTCCCTCAATCCGGGCTTCTCCGACAATTTTCGCATCAGCGCCGGTATCCGGGCGCGGCACCGGGCTGTCCCTGCCTGTCCGCCGATAGACCAGCAGAGGCCATTTCATTTTTATATCGTTACGGCGGAACCTGCCGCCCGTATCCTGAGCCTTCTTTATCATAAAACCGGCATTGACCCGCATGATGCCGGCGTCAG
>DZCT01000381.1:0-3124 GCA_022736535.1 Desulfatirhabdium butyrativorans
CCGGTCAATATCAATATTCCGAGAATGCTGCTCGCGCTGCGGGCAAAACTTGCAGACGGCGATCCGCGCTGGCAGGTCTCCCGCACCGACATCAAAGAGAAAATGATTTACACCGCGTGGTCATGGCTGATTCGGGATCGGGCAATATATGAGATGTTTCTTCACGCAACAGCAGTCGGACAGAAATTTTTACCGAAACATCAGGGAATGATCTGCCGGATGCCGCAGCCTCTCAGCGGCTGGACGCAGAGCAGAGACATCAAACCCTTAGCGAATAAGACGTTTCTTCAGCGTTGGAAAGAGGACATTGATTAAAGAGACTTTATCGGAAATAAAAAAAGGTTCTCGCAAAGGGCGCGGAGGGCGCAAAGTTTTTATAAAAAAGTTTTTTTCCTCTGCGTTCTCTGCGTTCTTTGCGAGAGATAAAAAATTCAAGCCGCTTATTTCCGATAACGTCTAAGGATTAAAGGATTAGCATGACTTTTCGTGTTTTTAGCTTCTTTCACACTTTTGTGTTCCATAGACTTTATCGGAAATAAAAAAAGGCTCTCGCATCTGTTCTCAGCCTGGGCCGCAGAGAGCGCAAAGGAAGAAAGACAGAAATGCGCTGTCGTTGTTTCAACTTTCAGCGGCTCGGCGCTCTCTGCGCGCCCCTGCGGAAGATTTACCGCTTATTTCCGATTTGCGGTCTTTGCGGTCTCTGCGTCCTTTGCGAGAGATTCATTGCTTATTTCCGAAAAAGTCTGATATATAAGGCAATCCGCTTATGCTTAAAACTACCGTCATAAAATTCAGAGATAATTTTGTCTCACAGATAGAACAGTGTATTGACAATCACGAAGTATTGAAGGTGGAGCGCGAAAGAGGCGAAAACTTCGTCATAATAGGCGAAGGCGACTGGAGCGCTATCGAAGAAACGCTCTACCTTAACCAAATTCCCGGACTTGCTGAAAGCATTCGGAAATCAGCCGATGAGCCTCTTTCAGAGGGTAGGCATTTGGAGGAACTCGACTGGTGAGCTGGTCCGTTATTCTATCCAAAGAGGCTGTAAAAGACGCAAAAAAACTGAAGGCATCAGGTCTTAAAGCTCAGGCAGAACATTTACTCAAAATACTTAAAGAAAATCCGTTTGAGACATATCCGAGGTACGAAAAATTAGTTGGCAATCTGAACGGATATTATTCCCGACGGATTAATATTCAGCATTGAATAGTTTACTCTGTGGATGAAGATAAAAAGATTGTGCATGTGTTGAGAATGTGGTCGCATTATGAGTAGCAGTGCAACAGCAGGTGATTCGGAAGTGTCATTCTGAGCAGAGACGCAAGATTTTGCGTCTCTGCGTTTAATTTTGTCAGACTTTCTCAGACGCCTTTCAGCACATCAATCATCGAATAAACAGTTCCCTTTGCGCCTTCATTTATCTTTTGCGATAAATACAGTACCGCATCCAGCGTTCCTTTGGCATAGACATCCCTCCCGTTGACGTTATGCGTAAATTCAAACTTGACCGTGCCGTCGCCTGACATCAGGGTGTAGGTGTGCCATGCGTGTCCTTTCAGACAGGCTTCGGGAACACCCCAGACCTTTTTCTGAACCTCAGGTTCCCGTTCTTTTCGGATTTCCTCTTCGGAAAAAGGCGTTCCCAGCCTGTTAAAATACCCCACAATGGCTTTTGCGGTTCCGCTGGTGTCTGCTTTTCCTTTCTGATGACTCTCTTTGACTTCCAGAGAATAGCCTTCAAAAAGTCCGGGAAAGGTATTTGCCGCGTATTCCATCATTGCCTGAAACCCCACAATCTGTTTTGCCATGTTCGGCGAGATGACCGCAGGAATATCAGATGCTTTCACTGTGTTTTCAATAGCTTTTCTGTCAACCCCCGTGGTGCCCATGACAAAAGGCAGACTGTTTTTACAGTAAAATTCAGCATTTGCATTTGCCGCCGAAGGATGTGTATAATCCGCAGTGATAATGCCGTGTTGAGTACGTTTGATTTCTTCTATAAGCTCTGCCCGCTCATTCGGATGAATCAGACGCACGGTAACACTGTCAAGCAAATACTCGGTCTCCGTGATTTCAGGTCCGGTGAGTGAATACGGTGCCAGTTCAAATCTCTTGTCATTCAGGGCATGTTTTGCCAAAATTGACGCCATGTTGCCGGGCATACCGTTTACCATCAGTTTGATTCGCTGCATTTATATCTCTCCTCAATTTATATATCGTACCAAATCTCTTTCACATATTTATAAAACATTGCAGAAGCGCAAAATTTTGCGTCTCTACGCTCTCCGGGTTTCACAATATCTGTTATTTCTGTCGGCAATGCCGATGAATTTTTTATTAAATTTTATATGGTTATATCTGTCCGTCCGCGATAAGTCCATTACTGGGATTTAAAAAGAATTGTAAAAAATGAATTTTTATGTTTAAACTATTTTATTGCTTTTATCAAGAAAAAATATGACGATGATTTTAAGATGAAAAAGAGGCTTCGGCTCACAGCGACAACAGACAAGAAAATCCAAAAGGAGACTTAAAATGATTAAAGCGAAAAATGGCGATAAAGTAAAGACGCATTATAAAGGCAAACTGGCTGACGGCACAGTTTTTGATTCATCCGAAGGCAGGGAACCGCTTTCTTTTGAAATCGGAAGCGGCAGTTTGATTCCGGGCTTTGAAAAAGGGGTGGTCGGTATGGCTGCGGGTGATTCAAAAACCATTACCATTCCGCCCGAAGATGCCTACGGATTAAAGCGAAAAGAATTAGTTGCTACGGTGCCGAAGAAAAACATTCCTGAAGATATTGATCCCCAGCCGGGCCAGCAGCTTTCGGTTCAACGCCCGGACGGCAGTTTCTTCAATGTGATAATTGCGGAAGTGGATGCGGATAACGTGGTTCTGGACGCGAATCATCCTCTGTCCGGAGAAACGCTGATCTTTGAAGTTGAACTGCTTGAAATTGCCTGATGCCGGGGGTTTCTCGCAGAGGCGCAAAGTTCGCAGAGAAACAAAAGATTTCTCGCTTCGCTCGAAATGACAATACATATAAATCTTTGCGCTCTCTGCGCCCTTTGCGAGAAATGAAGGGTTTCTCGCAAAGGCGCAAAGTTCGCAGAGAAACAAA
>DZCT01000381.1:3224-5083 GCA_022736535.1 Desulfatirhabdium butyrativorans
GCGCCCTTTGCGAGAAACTTTTCTCTCTCGCAAAGAGCGCAAAGGACGCAAAGAAGCAGAACTTATTTTTTTTATATTTTTTTCTTAGCGCTCTTAGCGTGCTTTGCGAGAAATGAAGGGTTTCTCGCAAAGGCGCAAAGTTCGCAGAGAAACAAAAGATTTCTCGCTTCGCTCGAAATGACAATACATATAAATCTTTGCGCTCTCTGCGCCCTTTGCGAGAAACTTTTCTCTCTCGCAAAGAGCGCAAAGGACGCAAAGAATATGTGAATATGATTAAACAAGGAGGTTTTTTATGTGGGACTATACGGATAAAGTGAAAGAACATTTTCTCAATCCGAGAAATGTCGGAATAATTGACCATCCGGACGGGCTGGGAGAAGTCGGCTCCCTTGCCTGCGGAGATGCTTTGAAGCTGACCTTCAAGCTCGATGAAAACGGCAAAATCAGGGAGGCGAAATTTCAGACTTTCGGCTGCGCCAGCGCGATTGCGTCCTCGTCCGCGCTGACCGAGATGATCAAAGGGCTGTCTTTGGAAGAAGCCGCAAAAATCACCAATGAAGACATTGCGGCTTATCTCGGCGGTCTTCCCAAAGAGAAAATGCACTGCTCGGTGATGGGACGCGACGCGTTGGAAAAAGCCATTGCCTTTTATCGCGGGGAATCGCAAAAGAAAATTGACGGGGAAATCGTGTGTGAATGTTTCGGCGTCACGGACCGTGAAATTGAGCGGGTGGTGAGGGAAAACCGGCTGTCAACGATTGAAGAGGTTACGGATTATGTCAAAGCCGGCGGCGGCTGCGGCAACTGCCATGAGAAAATTCAGGCAATCATCAATACGGTGCTGGGAAAAATGCCCGCGTCAAAGAAAAAGCCGGAAAAACTTACCAATATTCAGAAAATCAGACTCATTGAAGAGACATTGGAGCGAGAGATTCAGCCCTCGCTGAAACAGGACGGCGGCAATATCGAACTGATTGATGTGGAAGGAGACAAAGTGTTTGTCAAACTGCTCGGCGCGTGCGCGGCTTGCAGCATTTCGCAGGTCACGCTGAAAGATTATGTGGAGAAAAAACTCCGCGAACTCGTGACGCCGGAATTGGTCGTGGAGGAGGTGAAAGCATGAGCCTGATTTATCTTGACAACAACGCCACAACACGGGTTGCCCCGGAAGTGCTGGAAGAAATGCTGCCTTATTTCTCAGAGTATTACGGCAATCCTTCAAGCATGTACAGCTTTGCCGACAAAAGCGCACATAAGATTGATGAGGCGCGAGTCAGAATTGCCTCATTGCTCCGTGCGTCGCCGGATGAAATTATTTTCACCAGTTGCGGAAGTGAAAGCGACAATACGGCGATTTATGCGGCGATTCGCTCAAACCCGGACAAAAAGCATATTGTCACGACCCGGGTCGAACATCCTGCTGTGAAAAATCTTTTCGCATATCTCTCCAAAAACGGCTATCAGGCGACCTTCGTTCCGGTTGACCGCAAAGGAAATCTTGACCTTGATTTTCTTTATAAAAGTCTTTCCGATGAGACGGCGATTGTCAGCGTCATGTGGGCGAACAATGAGACCGGCGTGATTTTTCCCATCGCTGAAATCGCCAAAGCTGTGAAAGAAAAGGGAATTGTGTTTCATACGGACGCGGTGCAGGCCGTGGGAAAAATTCCGATAAATGTGAAAGAAATCGAAGGATTGGATATGCTCGCACTTTCGGGGCATAAACTTCATGCGCGCAAAGGTGTCGGCGTGCTTTATCTGCGGAAGGGAACTAAGTTTTCTCCCTTTCTGATCGGCGGGCATCAGGAGCATGGCCGCCGGGGCGGAACAGAAAATGTCGCCTCGATTGTCGCGCT
>DZCT01000382.1:0-2299 GCA_022736535.1 Desulfatirhabdium butyrativorans
AAAGAAATGTCTCCGAGTTTTTCAAAAGAGAGAAATTCGGATTCGGATGCCGGCGAAAGAGAGATTTCTCCGGCTGAGGCTGCGCTGAAAATACGGATTTGTCCGCCCGGCGCGCTCAGAACGCCCCCTGAGACATTCACGTTTCCGCCGATAATAGACAAACTTTGCTTCTCAGGAACTTCAAGGTTTCCTTTGATTTCAATATCTGATGGATTTTCTCTCAGAAAACCGAAAGCCGAAGGCGGTTCCGCAGTCAGCAAGTCATTTTCTCCGGATAAGACATCAAATCTGCCCTTTTCTCCTAGACGCAGATAATCCGCAGTGCTGACGTGAAAAGACCCGCCAATATCCAAAGAGGCATTTTGCCCGAACAAGATGCCCGCGGGATTGAGCAGAAAGAAATTTGCTCCCGGTATTTCCGAGCGCAGCAATCCGTCAATCTGTGAGACATTGCCGCCGGTCACACGGGAGATGATGTTCTGCACCGAATTCGGTCCGGTAAATGCGGCGCTTTCACGAGTATTGATGTTGAAGTCTTTGAAGCTGTGAAAGAGATTTCCGCCGGTCTGCTTTCCCAAGTCTGCGCCGATGCGGAAATTCGGGCCTGTAAGTGATGCGGCAGCGCCGAGTGTGCCGTCTGTGCTGATCTGCGCGTGAATTGCACGCGTCGGAAAACAGCCGAAGGCTATGAAGAAAGCAGATAATATGAGAACAAAGCAATATTTCAGAGACATGGTTTTATCTCTCTTAGTTTGTAGGGTGGGCAGCGAGGCTGCCCACCCTACGGTTTGAGCGGTTTTATCCCTCATGCCAATTGCGGATACGCTTATTCCGAAGCCGAATTTAGGGAGCAGAGAGACGGCTCCGCAATGCCCTGCAAGACATAAATCAGTTCCACGGAACCCAGCGTCTTTTTATCCGGTTCCGGAGCCAGCGCCGCGTCTGTAGAGACAGTATCCGATGTTGTCTGTGCCGTCAGTATCTGCAAAAGTGAGATAGCATCTTTCAGATCAAGACACAGATCGCCGTTGACATCGCCGAGTCCGTCAAAATCCAACACGATATTTACTTCTCTCGATTCGCCGATAATAATTGTCGATTCAAGTGACTTGGGTTTACATCCTTTCGCGCCGACTTCTATCATAACGGTTTCCTCTGTGCCGGGATTCATCGGGTTGTCGGGAACCAGTTCGGCAAAAAAGAGACCTGTCAAGTCTGTTTTTAACGAGAAAACTTTATTCCATATCTTTGAAATAATGATGTCTATATTGATTAAGGGTTTTGAGTTGCCGGTGTAAACATGCCCGCCGATAAATGCCGACACGGGATTGCCGTTATTAGTTGTAAAATATCTCACCTCTGTCTCGGAAATCTCGCCATATTTGTTTGCAGCCCGGACTTTCCAATAATATAAACTGCTATCTTCCAATATACCGTTATCCAAAACACGATAACTGTTGGGAATTCTCCTAATAAAAATATCTTCGCTGTCTCCAAAAGAGCTGCTTCCTTTGGAAAGAAGAACCGTGTAAGTCACTTCTCCGTCCGGGTCTGTCGAATCCTCCCAGTCCAAAAGCACGTTCGTTAAAACCGATTTGCCGTCTTCAGGTGAGATAAGAGAAAAAGCCGAAGGCTCGGCGTGAACAGGCATTGCTCCCCAGATTCCCGCAAACAGGATGAAGACAAAGCCTGTCCGGAAGAAAACAGATTGTCTGCAAAATATTGTACGCATGGCGTCATCTCCTTTTCTGAAATAAAATTTAAAATTTTGTAGAGGCAGCCCCCTGTGGCTGCCCTTTCTGTATCATTCTGTCCTTGTTCCGGCACAGTAGGGTGGGCAGCTTGCTGCCCACCTTATCCGCTGACACAGACACCCCCCTGCCCCCCTCAAGGGGGGATTTCCCAAGTGCCGGAGTCCCGATTCCCCCTTGAGGGGGGCGCAGGGGGGGTGTCTGCGGGAGGGAGATATTCCGGCGCAAAGAGGCGTATCTGTGAAGGCATCATCATCACAGCCCTGCCAATTTCCGCAGGATATAAACAAGCTCTTCCAACCCCATCTTTCCGTCTCTGTTCACATCTCCGTAAATGTCAGACTTGCGGCTGCTGTTGTTCCCATCGCCGGCCGTCTTGGATTTTGCCTTGTACACAACAATTTCGTTTTTATTTTCAGTTATATCTGTTTTATTTTCATTTAGATACGGTGAGATGATGCCGCTGATGTCTTTTACATAGAAATAGAGTTTGTATGTCCCGGGTTCCGTGAACTTGGTGTATGTCGCGTTGTATCGCTTTTCATCCG
>DZCT01000382.1:2399-5080 GCA_022736535.1 Desulfatirhabdium butyrativorans
CGATATTTTCCTTCTTCATCGTATCCTCAAGATTGCCAAGCCATCCTTTCAGTTCCTCAGCGGTAAGCGAATGCTCTCCGGTAAGATGAAATGTATCCGGCGAACCGTGATTTATCATAATCAGAAACAGGGGGCCTGAAATTGCCTTCATTTTTTCCGGCGCCCATTCTGTCAGCGCATTTTCCAAAGCATCTTTATAGCTATCCTGTTCGGTATAATCATCTTCTCCGGGTTGGGGAGTATCGTAGGGATTGAAATATTTGATATAATCCAGGGGGTCATCCTCTCTGTTTTCCTCAACCAGCGCAAAGCCGCGGTTAATCAGATGGGTATAAATATTGTTGGCGGCAAGCGTGTGGTCTTGGATGCCCTCATTTGTCCCGATAGAACCCACCGCAATAATCGCATAGCCGGAAAATTCCGGTGCATAGATTGTCTGTGTGTCATAGCCCTTTTCGGGAACATTCTCGGTGTTGCCAGCGTTGTCGGTTGCACGGGTATAGAAGGAGTACAAGCCTTCGTCTTTGGCTGAATAACTGAATTTACCGTCAATGCCGTTTCCCGTATCCGTGTCTACAGGAACGTATTCTTCGGAATGGGGACGCTTCACATAAAGTTCAACCTTCGTAAGACCGTTACCCAGGGGCATCTTTCCGCACTCGTCGCCTTCATAAATATCATTGGCGATATAGGTGATCTCAAAGGGATTTTTGTCTGCATTCACCGACTGCGGCGACACCGGCTGAGAACAGGGTTTGTCGTTGTCAATCTCGAAAATTGCCTCAAGAGTGTGGTCAGTAAAAATATCGGAAAAAGTATAAGTCATATAATTCGGCACTCGGCTGATCACCTTGCCGTCAACTAAGACATTTTTGATCTGATAGTGAGAATCCGGTGTAATTGTAAACTCCTGAGGGGCGGAACCGAAAGAAAAAATACCGTTAGGGCTTACGTTTCCATTGCCGTTGACCGTCACAGTGACGGAACCGCTCTGAAAAGGGGCTTGGAAAAAGTAAGCGGAACCGGAATCTGTTCCCTTGTCATCATCCCCGCAAGCCCCCGCGAGGACATAATCGCCGGAAATTGCAACTGAGCAGCCGAAATAGTCTTCCTTAGCACTATCCTTAGCAAAAAGCTTTGTATGCTGAGACCATGATCCGTCCGGATTCCGTCTGAAAACGTAGGCAGAGCCGGAATCATCTCCCTTATCATCATCTTCATAAGCTCCCACAACGGCATAATCGCCGGAGATAGCGACTGAACAGCCGAAGTAACCGTCATAAAACTCGCTGTCATTTCCAACAAATTTTGTCTGCTGAGTCCATTTCCCGTCGGAGTTCCGTTTGAAAATATAGGCAGCCCCCAAATCGTCGCTATCCCCGGAAGCCCCTACGAGAGCATAATCTCCGGAGATTGAAACGGAATTGCCAAACCCGTCATAGTCAGTGTCAGGATCATTTGCAAAGAGTTTTGTCTGTTGAGTCCATGACCCGTCGGGGTTCCTTTTGAAAATGTAAGCAGCGCCGGAGAAACTGTCACCATCTCCGGGAGCGCCCACTACGACATAGTCCCCGGAGATTGAAACTGAATTGCCGAAGTCGTCATCCTCATCCTCTCTACGGTCTGTTGCGGAGAGCTTTGTCTGCTGAGTCCATGAGCCGTCAGTATTCCGCCTGAAAATATAGACAGATTCGGAATCGCTGTCCTCTCCGGAAGCGCCTATGACGGCATAGTCACCGGAGATCGAGACTGAATAACCGAAGTAGTCAGAGTCATCGCTATCGCTCTTCTTCGGCATGAGCTTTGCCTTTTCAGTCCATGATCCGTCGGTATTTCGTTTGAAGATATAGGCAGCGCCGGAATCTTCCAATTCCCTGTCATCATCTTCGGGAGCTCCTACGATGGCATAATCGCCGGAGATAGCCACTGAACTCCCAAAATAGTCAACCTCATCCGCGTCGCTTGCAAAGAGTTTTTGCTGCTGAATCCATGAGCCGTCGGCATTCCGTCTGTAAATATAGGCGGCTCCGGAATCTTCTAATCCGCTGTTATCGTCCCAATAAGCCCCTATTATTGCATAATCGCCGGAGATAGCCACTGCATTGCCGAAGTAGTCATCCGCAACGCCGTCTCCGGGAGTAGTTTTATAAGACATACGGGCATTATAGACATAGACAGAGCCGGAATCAGTTCCCTTGAGAGTATCATCATCCCCGTTAGCCCCGACAAATATATTATCTCCGGAGACCGAGACGGACACGCCGAATCCGTCACCTTCAGCGCCGTCATCCGAAACAAACTTTTTCTGCTGAATCCATGAGCCGTCGGGATTTCGTCTGAAGATATAGACAGCGCCGGAATTTTTTCCCTTATCATCATGCTGCCAAGCGCCCACAACGGCATAATCGCCGGAGAGGGAGACTGCATTGCCGAAATAGTCACCTTCAGCGCCGTCATCTGAGATGAGTTTTGCCTGCTGAGTCCATGACTCATCAGAATTCCGTATCTTCATAGGGAGCCCCCACGATGGCATAATCGCCGGAGATTGAAACTTCAAAGAAGCTGACGTCCCCGTCATCCGCTGAGAATTTTGTCTGCTGACGCCATGACCCGGCAGAATTCCGTTTGAAAATATAGACATCACCGCCAAAAACACCGCCGTCTTCCACAATGGCATAATC
>DZCT01000383.1 GCA_022736535.1 Desulfatirhabdium butyrativorans
CATGGTGAGTGAGCGGAGCTGCATCAGCAGATTCCCCAGTTCTTTTTCCCTGTCTCTCGATACATTTCTTTTGATCAGAATTTTAACAGCCATTTTGTCCTCCTTTCTATACCGCCGCCCTTTCTTTCGGGTTTCAGAAAAAATGATGTTGATCTGTTGAGGGAGTGCAGGACACGAAATATCAAAAATCTTTTACAGATTACTTTATGTTTTCCTTTTTTACAAGTTTTTTTATTTATCTTCCGGGCAGAATTTTTTCCCACAGAGTTCACAGAGAAAAAAAGCCCCACAGAGAACACAGAGTCTTTAAAATCTCTGTGTTCTCTGCGGGGAAAAAAATTTCCCACAGAGTTCACAGAGAAAAAAAGCCCACAGAGAACACAGAGTCTTTAAAATCTCTGTATTCTCTGTGTTCTCTGTGTATTCTCTGTGTCCTCTGTGGGAAATTTTTTCCCGCACGGGAAAACGGAAATTTTTTACGAAAATTTTATTATACATTTGACAATGCGCTTGTTCCCCTTTTATAGTGTATCCGGTATGATAAATTTTCAAATCTTTGTCCCGCCGGCAGAGGAGGCAAAAAAATGATACCGACAATCCATTCAGAAGAATTTGATCTTTCTTTCAAAGTTTACTATGACCTTATGGCAAAGCGGGTCAGCGAAATCCTTCTTGTTTCAAGTCCTTATGATGCTTTTATCATGGAAGAGGACGAACCGCTCGCCGAGCGCATCATCCATGAATATCGGGGACTGAATCTCACACGCCCCCCCAAACTCACATGGGTTGCCACCGCTTTTGAGGCTTTTGAGGCGCTGTCTCTGAAAAAATTTGATCTGGTCATTACCATGCCCCGGATGGATGATATGGACCCCTATCTTTTCGGAAAAGAAGTGAAACAGAAATTCGGAAATCCGCCTGTTTTTCTTCTGACCCACAGCACCGGAAATATCCTCTCCGATCCGAAATATTCGGACAAAACCGCCATTGACAAAATTTTTGTATGGTCCGGCAATACCTATCTGCTCCTTGCCCTGATCAAAGACATTGAAGATCGGATGAATGTCAGCTTTGACACGGAACATGCGCGGGTAAGGGTGATTCTTTTAGTTGAAGATTCGCCGTTTTACTGTTCATCCCTGCTGCCGTTTCTGTATAAGGAAATTGTAACACAGACCCGGACCGTCATGGAAGAATCCCTTAACGAAGAAGACCGGATTCTCAGAATGCGCGGGCGGCCCAAACTGCTTGTTGCTGAAACTTTTGAAGAAGCAGAAGAACTTTTCAGAAGATTCAAGCCTTATCTGTTGAGCGTCTTTTCCGACGCCCGCTTTCCACGGGAAGGAGAACTTTCTGAAAACGCAGGATTTTCCCTGCTTTCCATGATAAAAGAAGAATGTCCCGACATGCCCCTGCTGATGCTGAGTTCGGAAGAAACAAACCGTGACATCGCATTGAAAATCCCGGCTGTTTTTGTGAATAAAAATTCCGCCACGCTTCACAGGGACATTCATTCTTTTTTTGATGACTGTCTCGGATTCGGGGATTTTGTTTTCTGTCTTCCTGACGGCACGGAAGCGGGCAGGGCTTCAAGTATTCGGGCAATGGAAAATATTCTGCCTTCCATACCGGATGAATCCGTATCTTATCATGCCTCGCGAAATGACTTTTCCACCTGGCTCATGGCGCGTTCCGAAATTTCTATGGCTTCAAAGCTGAGGACCATAAAGGCAAGTGATTTCAGAGATGCGGCAGAAATCCGGAAATTTCTGATCTCCTGCATCCGTGAACGGCGGAGAGGCAGGCAGAGAGGCATTGTTGCGGGATTCAGCCGGGACAATTTTGATCCGGATGCGGATTTTTATCCCGATTTTATAAAAATGGGAAAAGGTTCTCTCGGGGGAAAAGCCAGAGGACTTGCCTTTATCTCAACGCTGCTCAGGCAGAACAGATTTCAGAAAAAATTTCCGGAAGTCAGCTTCAGTGTGCCGAAAACGCTTGTGATTTCCACAGACGGCTTTGACAATGTTGTGAGCAAAAACAATATCCGCGAGCTGATCATGTGCGAATACAGCGACAACCGGATTTCCGAAATCTTTTTAAACTCCGAGTTTCCCAGATACCTTACCCGGAGTCTCAGTCTGTTTCTGTCACACATTCATGTGCCGCTGGCGGTACGTTCTTCGAGCCTGCTTGAAGATGCGCTGTTTCAGTCCCGCGCCGGCATTTACAAAACCTGCATGCTCCCCAACAATCATCCTGATCCTGCGGTCAGGCGGGCTGCGCTGATAAATGCGATCAAGCTGATTTATGCTTCCACATTTCATGAAAAAGCAAAAAAATTTGCGAAAAGCACCTCAAGCCGCACAGAAGAAGAAAAAATGGCGGTGATTGTCCAGCAGATGACGGGCAGGCATTACGGAAACTATTTTTATCCGGCAATGGCAGGCGTGGCGCAGTCCTACAATTTCTATCCCATTGCCGACATGAAGCCCGAAGACGGCATTGTCCACCTTGCGCTCGGTCTCGGCAAAACAGTGGTGGAAGGAGGGGCGGCGCTGCGTTTCTGTCCTGCTTATCCCCAGGTGCTGCCGCATTTTTCCAAAGTGGAAGATATTCTCAA
Organism: Desulfatirhabdium butyrativorans; assembly: GCA_022736535.1. GTDB lineage: Bacteria > Desulfobacterota > Desulfobacteria > Desulfobacterales > JAIFKL01 > JAIFKL01. The sequence continues at coordinate 2,624 of DZCT01000383.1, forward strand.
CAATTCCCAGCGTTTTTTTTATGCGCTCCGGACAGATGATTTTCCCTCGGATTTGCGCCGGACAGATGACTCGACATTGGCGAAACTGGAAATTGATGAGGCAAGAGATCATTTTCCGATTCAGTCGCTTTGCAGCACCTATATTCCCGAAGACAACAGAATCAGAGATTCGGCTCAGGGTTCGGGACATTTAGTTCTGACTTTTGCCAATATACTGAAATACAAATCTTTTCCGCTTCCTGAGATTATTTCCGAGATACTGGAAATCGGACGGAAAGGCATGGGTTCTCCGGTGGAGATCGAATTTGCGGCAAATCTGGGCAACGGAAAAGCGCGGAAAGCCGAATTTTCCCTGCTTCAGATTCGGCCCATGGCCATGTCCCGGCAGCATAAAGATGTTGAAATCACAGAGGAAGAAATAAAGAGCGCCTTCTGTTTTTCCAACAGCGCCATGGGCAACGGCAATATTCAGGGAATTTCGGACATTATTTTTGTGAATCCCGACACATTCGATCCGGCCCGCACTGTTGAAAAGGCAATTGAAATCAACTGGATGAACATGATGCTCGAACAGCAGCACCGCAAATATGTCCTGATCGGTCCGGGCAGATGGGGGACTTCGGACCGATGGCTCGGGATTCCGGTATCTTGGAGCGATATTTCAGGCGTGGGGGTCATGGTGGAGACTTCGATTGAAAAGCTGCGGGCAGATCCCTCGCAAGGCTCTCATTTTTTTAATAACATCACATCGCTGGGCATCAGCTATCTGACAGTATCCGACAATGCGAAATCATCGGAATATCATGATGTTATCAACTGGGAATGGCTGAAATCCCTGCCTGCGGAAAATGAAACCGAGTATCTGCGGCATATCAAGCTTGAAAAGCCCTTAACCATAAAAATTGACGGGAAAAAATCCCGTGCAGTGATATTGAAGTAGGGACAGGCGCCTGACCTGTCCTTCCGATAAGCGGCAGTGATGCAGAAGAGGGGATGAAACCGGCGCCTGTCATTCTTTGAGCCGAAGCGAAGGGGGCGTAGAGATGCAAAAAACAGGATAAGCATGTTTCATTGATAATTCTCAAAACCGTTTTTATACTGTCTGCACTTTCGTAAAACGCCCCGGGCTTAAATCAGACGCAAATCGTTTTGTCGCAGAAACCCGTAATTTTTATCCTTCGTAGAGGGTGTTTGAAAAGTAACTGTCATTCTGAGCGGAGCGAAGAATCTCCTCTCCGGAGGCGCGGCGTTTCCGGTTATGAAACCCTTCGCCGCGCTCGGGGCGACAGTTTCCGCCTGCCGATATTACTTTTCAAACACCCTATAGGACATCTTCAATGTTCTGTTATGTTTTGCAACTCCCTTAATGTCTTGCTGATGACTTCATCCCCCGGATGGCGTTGCAGGAAGGAAGAGCAGAGACATTCAGCGTTTCAGAATGAGTTCCATAAAAGCTATTGAATTTAAATGGGAATATAACAATCCCACCCGCTGCCGAGGCTGTTCCGGGTCTGAGAAACCCCCATTTCTTTCAGCCGGGGGGCGAGGCTCTCGTGTGCAATAAAAACATTCGCTGTATTCAGTTGAATCTCATCTTTCAATCCGAATGCAAAATCCGACATCACAGCATGAATTGCGGCAATGCCTTTATATAAGGCGCTGATATAGGGCGCAACAATCCATCGGATTTCTTCCATATTAAGCGGCGGATAGTTTGTAAACTTCACCGGCAGGATAACCCCCGGATATGAAATGTTCATCGCTGTGAAATGAAAGAAAATAAGCGGCTTTCCGTTGACCAGAATATGATTGGAGGCATCAATGCTGTATTGATACTGATCATGGTTCCACGGGGCAACCCCCGCACCAATATGACTAAGCACAACGACACCCTGAAAGCGGGTGGTCCAGTCGTTAAGATATGCCTGATCTGCAAACTTTCCGTCTTCAACCCGATAATAACACCATTCTATACAGCGTTCACGCCACCAGTTCAGCGTCTGCAATCCGTTTTTGTCATTCCGGAAACAGAGCATACCCACATTGTATTTTCCATAGACCGGAGCTTTGTAGGCTTCCGAAGGGGAATAGCGATGCTCATGGATTAAGACGGACTGATTGCCCAGTTCCTGAAAAATCGGCTCCGGCGAAGAAAAGAAAAACAGGTCCGCATCCACATAAGTCAGAATATCAATTTCAGGGTGCCGTTCCAAAAGACGGAGAATAATTGTGGGACCCATTGTAAAATAACACTCTGAAAGTGTGCGGCCTTTTTTGGCTTCGATCAGCGGAAAATCTCTCTCCTCAATTTTATGTATCGGAACTGTTGTAACATTCGGGATGTTCAGTCTGTCCAGAATAACCCGTGTAATTTCATCTAAACATACGGCAAATAACTGAAAATCCGGATCATGTCTGTTAAGGGATTCAATTAATGCCGTTGCCTTGTAAAGATA
>DZCT01000384.1 GCA_022736535.1 Desulfatirhabdium butyrativorans
ATTGAAAGTATTCTCTCATTTTGTTTCCCGCAGAGATCACAGAGAAGAAAAGCCCGCGGAGAACACAGAGTTTTTAAAAAATTCTCTGTGATCTCAGTGATTTTTTCACGCTCTGTGATCTCTGCGGGGAACCCCTCCGGGAAAAAATATCATATAAAGTCAAAAGAGATTCGGTATAACCCGGGCATCAAGCGGGTTGGCGCTCCGCGCCCGCCAACCGTTCGGGCGTCGGCAGATAAGCCGCCGGCAAGCAGGGGCGAAAAATATTTCGCCCCTACATCCCGGGCGGTAATGAAAAAAAATGTTGCGTTTTTCCGATGCCGGCTCGGAATCCGATGATATCCCGGCAGGTTCAACAATTAAAAACTTTATTTAAAATTTTTTCATAAAAAAATAAGATTATTCCTATTGACATTTCTTTTATTTCTGTATATGTCTCATAAAAATAGAGAGAGGAATGGAAATCTGCTGTTTATCCGACCGATTGATTCAAAAGCGTTTTATTTTTCAAGGAAAGGAGGCTGTATGAAAGCTTGGTTTACATGAAAGTGAAAGGAGGGAGCAAAGCGGTCAGTATATGACTGATGCTCTCCCGAAGTGCGGACTATTTTTTTACACGGAAACAGATCAAATATTTTTTTACTCATAACTGAATAAGGAGAAAACCGTTCCGATGTTTGCAGCAAGACAGTAGGGAGACACAGTTACTTTATTTTTGAATAACTTTGAGCGGAGGATCAAATGAAAAAAAATTTGGGTATCATAATTTCTGTATTCTTTTTTACAATCGGAATTTGCGGCGCGGCTGGTTTTGCGGAGATACCCGTCGTAGAGAGTGTCCCTGTAAATCCGGATGATGATGCCGGAATTGTTCAAGGTGATGGTGAAAAAGGATATTACGGCTTTCCCCATAAAGCGACGATAACATCTCCTGTGCCGGGGAGCAAATTAGAAGGAGACAGGGCAACTTTTGTCCTGAAGACCGGCTCATCTGATCAATATCACCTGACAGTCGGCACAACCGAGGGGGGAAATGATATATTTGACCGCTATTTTCAAGGAAGTTCTTCTGTTACTGTTGAAAAACTGCCGACCGACGGCACCCGTATTTATGTAAGGCTGTGTACACTGATTGGCAGTTCATGGGAATATAAGGATTATAAATATGTAGCCAGCGGCGGGAAGGACTTTTCTGATCTTAATGAAGCAGGCGAGACGCCTGTAGTTAAGACGGATACTGAAAATGCGGATGATGCCGGGATTGTTCAAGATGAAGGCGAAAAAGGATATTACGGCTTTCCCCATAAAGCGACGATAACATCTCCTGTGCCGGGGAGCAAATTAGAAGGAGACAGGGCAACTTTTGTCCTGAAGACCGGCTCATCTGATCAATATCACCTGACTGTCGGCACAGCCGAGGGGGGAAACGATATATTTGACCGCTATTTTCAAGGAAGTTCTTCTGTTACTGTTGAGAAACTGCCGACCGACGGCACTCACGTTTATGTGAGGCTGCATACATTGATTGGCGGTTCATGGAAGTATAAGGATTATAAATATATAGCCAGCGGCGGAAAAGCCTTTTTCAATGAGCCGGTCGGGACAAAAATAGGTGAGACAGCTACAATCAACCTTGAAACCAAGCATCCTTATGAGGCGGGAAAAATTGGCGATATAATCAAATCCTTTAAAGTAAACAGGCAGGGTTCAACTTTCATCATCGTCCATTTTTCTGATTTTTCTCTTAATGATGATGATTATGTTGAAATCAGAGACGCAGATGGTATCGTAAGACAGATTATTACGAATGACAAGCCCGGAAAGACTGATTTCTGGTCATTTATGGTTGACGGCGATACTGCTTTTGTAAATTTGATTTCCGGTTCCGTTGGCGGTAAGAAGGCTTTCGGTTTTCATATTGATCAATTCGCTTATAGTATAGCTTCCAAATCAGCCAGAAGCATAATCGGCGATGACGACAAAGTTGATATTGAATGTGTCATCGGCACTACACAGTATCAACGAGCCAGAAGTGTGGGGAGGATGGTTTTCAGTAGCGGCGGATACTGGTATTCCTGTACGGGATTCTTAGTTTCCAATGACGGGCATTTTCTCACCAATGAGCATTGCATAGACAGCCAAGGGCTTGTGGACACTTTACAGGTTTATTTCGATTATCAATATACCACCTGCGGTGGCAGTAATCTGGCATCCTACAATTCGTATTATGGAGATATTTTTCTGACATCCGACTATGAGTATGACTGTTCTCTTATGACTCTTTCAGGTGGACCTCAGTTTGCTTATGGACATTTGGGACATGAACTCAACCCCAGAAGTGTGGTATTGGATGAAACTGTCTATATTCCGCAACATCCCCTGGGTGTCCCAAAGCAATATCATAGTGAAGATGTCGTTGATGCTGTCGCTGATGGAAATACATCAGACAGCGATTTTGGATATGTTGTTGATACTGAGAATGGAAGTTCCGGTTCTCCCGTGATTTCTATGTCCGACCATACTGTTATTGGTTTGCATCACTGGGGATCCCAAGAGGATCCCCCGGTTCAGAATCAGGGAGTGCTTATGCAGAACATTCACCCGATCATTGAGCCTTTCCTGGCAAGATCCGTCTCCTGTGTTGATAATTATATTGCCGGTACAAACAAGGTCGTATTTCCGGTAGGAAATATGAATGGGAATTATAACGTATCTCCATACAGATGTGAAGGCACTTTCTGGCTTGATACGCGTGGTTCCAACTGGAACAGCTATTGCAGTACAGGATGGGAAGAAGTTGACAATGTGTGGGGAATTACTTGTATTGATGAGTATGTAAGCGGTTCCGACGAGGTTATATTTCCGGTTATGAATACAAACGGGCAGTATGGTGAGATTCCATACAGATGCGCAGGTTCTTTCTGGTGTGATACGCGTGGCTCCAATTGGGACAGCTATTGCAGCACAGGATGGGAAGAAGTGAACGAGTAAAAAACAGGCTGTCTGAAAAAATAAAGGCGGCAGCGCATAAGTGGTGATGAATGAGATTCACTGTATTGATAAATAAGGGCTGAACGAGATTCGTCACCACCTCCGCACCACCTTTGAAAATGAAAAAGGAGGAAAATGTGCAATTCATAACACAGAGGAATATGACATATTCTATGCTGATAGTTGTATTTATTGCCGTCTTTTGTCTGTCAGGGTGTGACGGAGGAGACAACGACGGCACAGAAGACCCTGTCATCATCATAAGCGATCCTTTGCCCGGAGACTGGGCAGAAGATCCCTTCACTGTCGCGGAGGCGGTCATCAACGATGACACATTGCATCTGACCGTGTCTTACGGGGGCGGCTGTGAGAAACATGAATTCAGTCTTCTGGCAGGAGACTCTTTTTTTGAATCAGACCCGGCGATGGTCGAGGTCATGCTTTCACATAACGCACACGGAGATCCCTGCGAAGCTATGATCACAAAAGAACTCACCTTTGACCTGTCTCCGCTGAAACATTTATATCAGGAGATGTATCCGGACAGTGAAAACCTTTTCCTCATACGGTTTCGTGATTTAAGCAAAGAGGAGGGATATTTCATCTTAGCGTACAATTTTGACGGCATGAATACGGCTCTGACAGATGAAACAGAAGTTCTGCAATCGGAGAAAACCCGTGAACTCTCGCCCGAGGTGACAGACAGCGATCTGCGGGAACTGGCTGCCGGAAACACCGGGTTTGCGTTTGATCTTTATCACGCATTGCGAAGAAATCAGGAAGGCAATCTGTTTTACTCCCCTTACAGCATTTCGCTCGCACTTGCGATGACTTACGCAGGCGCCCGGGGGGAGACAGAACAGGAGATGGGAACGGCCTCTCATTTCACACTTTCTCAGGAGCGTCTTCATCCGGCTTTCAACGCGCTGGATATCGAACTTGCCGAACGGGGTGAGAATGCCGAAGGGCAGGACGAAAAGGGATTCAGACTGAACATTGCAAACTCGATATGGGGACAGAAGGGATATTCTTTTCTGCCGGATTTTCCGGATGTGCTTGCCGGAAACTACGGAGCGGGAATGCGGCTGACCGATTTCCTGAATGCCCCGGAGGAGTCCCGGACCGTCATCAATGACTGGGTAAGCGCGAAAACAGAGGGCAGAATCGGAGACCTGATTCCGGAAAACTGCATATCGGAGATGACCCGGCTTGTTCTGGTCAGTGCGATTTATTTCAATGCGGCATGGAGCAGTCCGTTTCAGGAGGAATTCACACGGGACAGCGACTTTCACCTGTCTGACGGCGCCGACGTGGCAGTGCCGATGATGAGACAGACCGACTGGCTCCGTTACGGCGAAGGCGAGGACTGGCAGGCAGCAGAGCTTATGTATGAAGGCAGGGAAATATCAATGGTCATCCTTCTCCCCAGGCCGGGCCGGTTTGAGGAATTTGAAAATTCGCTCGATGCCGACCGGCTGAATGAGATTCTGGACGGTTTTGAATACAGATATGCGGCGGTTGATATCCCTGAATTCAGGTATGAGTCGGATTCCGTCAGTCTGAAGGAAACATTGTCCCGGATGGGGATGCCGACCGCTTTCACCTGGCCCGGGGCTGATTTTTCCGGAATAGACGGAACATACAATCTGTTCATCGGCGATGTCCTGCACAAAAGTTTCATATCCGTGGACGAGGCAGGTACGGAAGCGGCAGCCGCCACCGCTGTAATCGCTGACATGGGCGGTATTTACACGGAAGAACCGACAGATTTCACCGTCAGCCGGCCCTTCATATTCTTTATCCGCGATATTGAGACCGGTACAGTTCTGTTTGCAGGCCGCATCCTCAACCCGGGTGTCAGCAGATAAGCCGCCGATAAAATAACGCTTTCTCATTTTTTCACGGGGGCGGGGTGAGGGGATTCATCCTCACCTCCGACCCCTCACCCAAATCCCATTTCCCTTTTTTCGTGGGGGAGAGAAGCGATTTCCGAAGCTGCGCCAGAAACTGTTTTCTCGGCACTTCCTTTGCGCCGAAACTCATCAGATGCCGCGTCCTGACCTGACAGTCAATCATGTCA
>DZCT01000017.1:0-9537 GCA_022736535.1 Desulfatirhabdium butyrativorans
ATAACGCAGTCCCGCCGTGAACGTGAGCTGTTCATTTGCTTCAAATTCATCCTGCACGGTCAGGCTGTTGACGAAACGATTTTTGCCTTCCAATATCTGCTCGGAATTTAAGGCATTTTCACGGCGCACATCCTCAAGCGCGGAGCGGGCAAAAGCCCATTCCAGCAGCATCCGATGCCGGTCCCATCCTTTCCACAGAAAACTGACGCTGCCCTGAAACAGGCTTTCGTCATAGTTGAACTGGTAAATATCAGGCGTTTCAGATGTATCCGCATGTTGCAGGTCTTGTTCAAATTTCTGCTGCTGCCATCCCAATTTCGCATCTGCCTGAAGAGACGGAGAAATCTCAAACTTTTGTCCGGCGTTCATTCCCCAGAGCCGGGTTTTGTGAAAATTTTCCTGACGGTTTTCAAAAATATATCCCTGAAAAGAAAAATTTCTGTAACTCAGTCCGAACAGACCTGAGCGGTAATCCCGCTTATCATCTGCGGAAGCATCGGCATCAGAATTTTCGGATACATTTTTATCCGGTATCCGGTCAGGCGGCGTGGCGGAGATGAGGGGACCGTCGGCGGTATCTGTAGCGGTGTTTTCCGCATCCATGCTGCTGTCCGCTCCCGTAGCGGGTCCTAATATCTCATGCTGATTGTCATCGCCGGAAAGAATCCCGCTCTGCGCGAGCGAAAATGTCCCCGCTCCGCCGCTGACGCCCGCACCGTCCGATGTCATAGCGGAGACGTTTATGCTCAGACGCAGATCACTTTCCGGGAATTTTCCGGAAGCCACTGCGCCGCCTTTGTATGTGTCTCCGCTTTCAACCGCGCCGAAAACCCGTGATGCAGGGGCAACCCCCTGCGGTTGCCCTTTTCGGGTGATAATGTTCATCACGCCGGTGTAGGCAAATTCGCCGTGAATCGCAGACCCGGGACCCCGCATGATTTCAATGCGCTCCACCTGATCAATCGGCATGTTGGGAACCGGATCAATGCCGAAAGCAGTGGTCAGCGCCGTTCCGTCCAACAATACTTTGACATGACCCGAAGCAAAGATTTTCGGAATCCCCCTCACAACGGTCTTTCCGATTTTGTCAGAAGTGAGAGAAAGATGAACCCCCGGAACGAGCATCATCGCCTCGCTGACGCTCCGTATGCCTCGCGCCTGAAGCTCGTCGCCGTAAAGCACCGTCACAATGCCGGGAACAAAATCGGCGTTCAGTCGGGTTTTGGTAGCAATTTCAGTGTGTTTTTCAAGCACTTTCAAGAGCCTGAGCTGCTCTTCCTGCTCCTCCGAGTCATTGTTCTGCGCTTCGGCGGTGTTCATGCTTTCGTGATTCAGGTTTTGTCCCTCGTCAGCGATGCTGAGGACGCGGGTCGGCATTGTCGCCAGAACCAGTGCTGTCAGCATCCAGAAAGAAATTTTCAGTTTATGTTTTGCGTTCATAATCACCTGATGAGAGAGCAGGGTTTTCCCCAAGCCGGTAAAAGCAGGCAGAACCGTCCCCGTGCTGCTTTTTGTGCTGATACTCCCCTTTTTCATGGTATTTGTCAAAGGTTTCTGCGTGAAATTTGCGGAAAAAACGTGTAAAAAACGGAAAACTGATGTGTGTGGCATAAGATTTGCTGCTTTTATCAAAACGATCAAAACACATAAAAGTGCGTAAAAAAAGGAACACAAAAATACAAAAAATACAAAAAAAACACGAAAGGATAGCATCTGCCGTTCCTATCCGCATCGGGGATGTTATCAAAAAAAATCCGCAAAAACAACTTTCTGTTTACAAATTCTGTAATAATTGCTAAATAACATAAAATTTGATAAATGGAAATGTAACTGTAGATTCTGTTATTAAAAAAATAAGGAGATTACTGTATATGGATAAAAATATTCAAGATGCACTTGACTTGATTAGAAATGAAATTAAACTGAAGACAGAGATGATGGGAGGTGTTGAAATAGATAACCTGAAAGAAAAAAAGGAAAAGATAGGTAAATTAGAAAAAATAATTAACTATTGTTATGAAATAGGAAATCAGAATCTTGCAACTGAGCCACAACGTGAAAAAGCTCGATTGGAAAACGAGGTTAAGGAGCATTTACAAGCTCAAGATGATTTGAAGAATATGTATGACAGATTAAAAACTATGACAAAAAAATTGGAAGAAAACTTAAAATCAAAACCGCAAACTAAGCCATTTACAAGAACAAGAGCTAAGAAAGGTGAGATTACACGGGATGAAGAATATTCTTATTATATTTTGAATGTGTTAATCGAGATGGGCGGATCAGGTAAGCCCAAATATGTAGTGGAAAAAATAGGGGAAAAAATGAGAAATATTTTAACAGAAAAAGATAGGGAAAAATTACGGACAGGGACGGATTTGAGATGGGAAAACAGAGTAAAATGGGTAAGAAATAGCCTCAAAGAATCAGGCTATTTAAGGGAAGACAGCCCCCACGGATTATGGGAGATATCAGAATCCGGCAGAAAATATTATGAAAAATTGAAAAACGATGAGGAAGATAATGAGCAGCAATGATGAATTAGACAAAATACTGCAAAATATTTGTGAGGAAGAATACGTTTCCTTTGATTTATTGCAATCTTTGCTTAAAATTGAAAAAGAGTATCAAAATAAAGAAAAAAGATTTGGTATTTTTGAAAAGATTAAAGACCAAATAGAGAAAGAATTAGATAGGAAATAAAATGATATTAAATAAGATAGTTATTGAAGGTTTTAAACCATTTCAGGATCGGATAGAAATTGATGTTTCTAATCCGAATCATGATGAAAAAAACATTGTTCTTATCGGCGCAATGAACGGGGTTGGAAAAACCTCGCTTTTAGAGGCAGTAAATCTTTGTCTGTATGGTGCAAAAAACAATATTATTTTTAACTGGTTTAATAAAAACAATAAGTTAGAAAATAAATATTATATTTATGTTTCATTATCATTTCATGATAACGAAGATACCGTTGAAGTTATACGAACCTATTCGATTCCAAGCCCTCTTGCCAAACCGAAAATTAACGATATAAAATCCACTTTGACAGTAAAATATAATGATGAAATTTTTGAAAACCCAGATCGGGCAGAGGATTTTCTGACATTGAAAATTCCTAAAAATATTTCACAGTTCTTCTTTTTTGACGGCGAAAAAATACAAGAAATCGTTGATGCCGGATTTTCAAAAGATGATATACGGGAATCAGTTGAGGCGTTATTAGGAATAGAACTGCTTAACAAACTTTACCAAGATTTGAGGCAGGTCATTGCAATTGAACGAAAGAACTATCCGAATACTGATGCAAGCATACCGAATAGGGAAAAAGAGATAGAAGATTTAAAAAATGAATTAGAGACCGCAATAGCTGATGTACAAGACTTGGAAAAAGATATTAAGGAAAATGAGGAAGAAAAAGAACAGTTAACGAAGGCGTTTGAGGATCGTTTTGGAAAATTTCCTGATATAATTGAAGATAAGAAAGAACTTGAAATAGAGAAACGGAATTTAAAGAAGGAAAACGATAAACTTGATGACTCTATAAATATTTTTTGCAAAGAAAGCTTATCGCTTGTTTTATTGACTAATTTTTTACCTGAGTTGAAAAATCAGATAAAAAAGGAAAGAACTTTCAAAAATGACCGTAGAGTTTTTGAAGAAAAGAATGAACTGGTGAATAAAATCATTGAAAATTTATTTGGAAAAGAATGTATTATTTGCAAGCGTCCGGTTCAATTTGATCGTGAGAAGCTTTTTCAGGAAATCAGCAGCAGAATATTTAAACAATCTCCGGAACAAATAGATGTTATATTGGATATTTCCGAGAAAGAGGAAGCCAGCATTTTAAACCTCAAAATGGAAGAAAATTATCGAAAAATACTTGATTTTAAAAATATGCTGAATCAAAAGGAGGATATTACAAACAGGCTTCAGGATATTGAGAAAAAACTTCGTGCATTGGAATTGGAAAAGGAAGATGAGACAAATTTTCAAGAAATTCACAACAAAATCTTAGAAAAAGAAAATTTTATTGGGCGACGTAAAGCTGAATGGTCTGATTTGAGAGAAAAAAAATCTAAATTTGAGGACGACATCGTTATTAAAGAACGAGACTTGAATAAAGTTTATGAAAACCATGAGAAAAAGAAAGAGGCTAACCGCTTAGTAGAGTACAGCGGAAAACTCAATCGTGTTATTGAGAAATATGTCGAAATATATCGAACAAATAAGATTAAAGAATTAGAAAAAAATCTATTTGATATTTTTAAAGCAATATTTGCCAAAAGGATTCAGGAGATAAAGATTAACGAAAAAACATTAGACATTACATTAAAAGAGGATGAGAATAAATCCATTAATTATAGAGAATTCAGCGCCGGTGAAAAGGAAATTTTTGCCATTTCATTTTTATGGGCTTTATCGAAAACAAGTAATTTAGAATTGCCTATCATAATAGACACCCCTTTAGCCCGCTTAGACCATGATTACAGGCAAAATCTGATTCGGCACTATTTTCCTTTTGCTTCCAAACAAGTTATTATTCTATCACAGAATGAAGAAATTGTACCGGACAGTGAATTTCATAAGACGCTGAAACCATCTCTATATATGGAAAAAACTTTAATATATGATTACTCAGATAATAAAACAACGATTCGTGATGGGTATTTTGTTGACTAAATAATCCATTTCAAAAGGGGAGTAATATGTCTTTAGTCGGTGACAGAAAAATCTATACCTCAGAAAAAGGAGAAAAACTACTTGAAAAAATAAGAGATTTCACCAGACTGGATTTTTCTGTAATTGCTAAAATTGCAATCAGTTTTGCCCTATTGGAATACAAGAAGATTGAACAGGCAGAATATGATAATAATGGAAAAAATTTGAGAGGAATTAATATATTCGGTGAAGATGATGTGCTGTTTCATTCGATTCTTTCTCTTATAAATGGGCGCAATTTGGAATCATCAGAATTTTTCGGACCAAAATCATTGAGTAAAACTTACCTTGAAAAAGGGCTTGAACTTCTGGAATCTGCAATGGAGCAATCCAATGATGACAAACTGATTTTTTTCGATAAATTGGTATCTAAAGTAACGATCTCTGAGGATTTTGAGGCAAACATAAAAAGCGATGAACTGAAAATTAAGATAGGTAAGGATTCAGAAAATCAGGAAGATGTTTATTTAGAGTTGAATAATGCGGAAACACATCCCAATCCGCATTTAGCAGTTATAGGAAAATCCGGTGTGGGAAAGACTCAGTTTTTATTTCACCTGCTTTCCGAAATTCGCTCCGTTTCCAACCATAGGGTAAATATCATTTTTTTGGATTATAAAGGCGATGTTGCTTCAAATGGCATTTTTACAAGCAAAGGGAAGTTTAAAGTTTTTTCTTTACCTGAAGATATGTTGCCATTAAATCCGTTTCAGCTTGACTCATATAGCAGCAAGGAGATAAGGATGTCTGCCCGCCAGAAAACAAAATCCTTCTCCTCAATATCACGGCAAGGATTCGGAGATGTCCAGCAACATACGTTGACTGAATTGATTGTAAGTTCTTATGATAAAAGAAAAACATCCGAAAAGAAATTTCCTGATTTCAAAGAATTATTTGAAATCACCAAGAGGCATTACGAGGAAAAGAATAAAGCTCCGGACACCCTATATACAATTATTAAAGATTTAAGCGAATACGACTTGTTTTGGAATCATCAGGCTGACATAATTCCTTTTAGCTCAATATTGAAAGAATCTTTTATCGTTGATTTAAGCAAACTTCTCGCACTGAAAGAATTGGCAGCTTACCTGATTATTGAAAGCATTTATAATGAAATGTCACTGTTGTCAGATTCAACAGTTAATGGAAATTATCGTGAAATACGAACAATTCTTGTAATTGACGAAGCCCACCATTATCTGAGCCAAGGAAATGTTTTCCTTGAAAAATTAATCAGAGAAGGACGCTCAAAAGGTGTCGCCGTATTTTTAGCATCCCAATCTCCTAAAGACTTTGTTAATGCGAAACTTGACTTGAAAGAACAAATTGAATTTTCTTTTATTTTTCAAAACAATAACTTAGATGTTAATAGTGTAAAATCTTTACTGGGAATCAATAAAAAAGAAGCACAAGAAATTACGACCAATATCTCCCGTTTCAAGCCATTTCAATGTATTACCAAAGATAAATATGGATTCAGAATAGTTGAGACTATTAAGTTTTATGAGACATAATGACGCTCCGTATGCCTCGCGCCTGAAGCTCGTCGCCGTAAAGCACCGTCACAATGCCGGGAACAAAATCGGCGTTCAGTCGGGTTTTGGTAGCAATTTCAGTGTGTTTTTCAAGCACTTTCAAGAGCCTGAGCTGCTCTTCCTGCTCCTCCGAGTCATTGTTCTGCGCTTCGGCGGTGTTCATGCTTTCGTGATTCAGGTTTTGTCCCTCGTCAGCGATGCTGAGGACGCGGGTCGGCATTGTCGCCAGAACCAGTGCTGTCAGCATCCAGAAAGAAATTTTCAGTTTATGTTTTGCGTTCATAATCACCTGATGAGAGAGCAGGGTTTTCCCCAAGCCGGTAAAAGCAGGCAGAACCGTCCCCGTGCTGCTTTTTGTGCTGATACTCCCCTTTTTCATGGTATTTGTCAAAGGTTTCTGCGTGAAATTTGCGGAAAAAACGTGTAAAAAACGGAAAACTGATGTGTGTGGCATAAGATTTGCTGCTTTTATCAAAACGATCAAAACACATAAAAGTGCGTAAAAAAAGGAACACAAAAATACAAAAAATACAAAAAAAACACGAAAGGATAGCATCTGCCGTTCCTATCCGCATCGGGGATGTTATCAAAAAAAATCCGCAAAAACAACTTTCTGTTTACAAACTCTGTAATAATTGCTAAATATACGGATTCAGTTTTGGTTTTTTTGCCGCAGACGCACACAGACGGACACAGACAGATATCCGAAAACTGAATACGCATACATGCAAAACGTGTGCCGTAAAAAACCGAAGTTGGATCATTATAACATAAAATTTCGGTAGTCCTATAGTATCGGTGATTTCTTTTCTGATCACAGCGTTATAATGATGAATGAAAAGCAGTTCTGCTCCTGTATGATTCTCAGGTTTTTCTGAAAAGGAAAGCATTTTTCGGACGGACCGGGAAATTCTCTGCCGCCCTGTATTGTTGAAACGGTAGAGACGCACAGCCGTGCGTCTCTACTGCTTGTTCACCCTACTCAAAATTTAATATCACATTGTAATCTTTCTCCAACTGCTCGGCTGTCAGCATCAGGATTTCAGCTTTTCGGAGATAGACATTCTCAAGGGGCAAGCCGCTCGAATTGGTTTTGACTTCTGCAATCGCGCCCACCGCGTCCATTCCGTGAATGACCTGCCCGAACACGGTATAAGCCGTATCTAAACCGTGTTCGCCGTTGGCGTCCTCCACAATGTAGAACTGCGAGCCGCTGGATTTTCTCTCAGGATTGACTTCATCCCCTGTCCGCGCCGCGCCGACCGCGCCGTAAACATGCGTCAGACCGTCAATAATTTCAGCATTTATCAGATCAGGCGTTTGGGTCCAGTCGCTTCGGGGCATACCGCCCTGAACTACGAAGTCGTTAATCACCCGATGAAAAATCGTATTGTCATAAAATCCGGCTTTGACTAATCTCAGGAAATTCGCCTTGTGCAACGGCGTCTGATTGTAAAGCCACATCACAATGTCTCCGTAGTCTGTCTCAAGGCTGACAAGCTCGTATCGCATGTATTCATGGCGGATGTAGCGATTTGCCATGAGAGTTGTTCCGGCATTGTTATAAACCCAGTCGTCGGGAAGGTCGGAATAGACTTCAATGTCCGGCACAGAGACATGGAAGAAATTCACATCCACGCGCCCGCTATGGTCGAACCAGATTTTGACAAACAAATCAGGATTGTTTTCGCTTCCCCATGAAACCGCATCCGGGCTGGCGTAAAAATGTCCCCACAGAACCTGATCGCCGCTTTGAGTGCTGTCGCCGCCGCCTTTGCGCCACACCGCTTCAATCGGACTTCCGCCTTCGATATTAATGACCGCGCCTATCTTCAGTCCATTGACAGTATCATATCCCGAAGGATTTCCGCTGGTAGAATCACCTTCCTGCGGATTTCCGTCCTCCTTGTTTTTTTCCATATAAGTCTGACTGTTCTCATACCACTGCCGAATATATCTCACTTCTGTCGTAGTTGTTCCGGCTTTGCCTGCAATGCCCTTATATTCCGAATAGACATCTATATTCGGAACAGAGACATGGAAGAAATTCACGTCCAATCTGCCGTTGTGGTCAAACCAGATTTTGACAAACAAATCAGGGTTCTGGATGCTTCCCCAGGAGACATCATCGGGACTGGCGTAAAAATATCCCCAGATGACCTGATCCCCGGCATTCGTCAAATCTCTGCCGCCCTCCTGCCAGACTGCTTCAATTGCTCCTTTTTCTTCGGTCTGAATGACGGCGCGGATTCGCAGGTCATTTGTGACCGTATAGCCTGTTTCTGTCTCATCGGGCGGCGACTGTTTTTGCCACTTGTGATAATATGTATTCAAAATTCCGATATATTCTTCCGAAGCCTTTTGATTGCCTGCGGCAGAAGGATGACTGTCATCGGTGGGATAGGCAGACATATTGCTGTTCACGGTCTGAACATGCTGCACAATGCCGTTCTTACAGCGATGGTGATTGCCGGTTTCTTTCCCCGCATCATTGGCATTGTTGTTGCCGTTGTTGCTGGTCAGAACATTGTAAAAATCAAAAACGCCGACATTGGTGTAGGGATAATTTTTCAGCCAGTCATTCACGAGCCAGTTGTTCAAAGCACGGGCATTAGCCGCGTGCGCGGCGTCAGTCTCTCCGGCAGCCTGAGGCGGCGCCGTGATAACAATGAAGAGCTTGTCCTGACGCGTGGCAAAATAACTCAGAATGTCGTTATAAATGCCTTTGGCATTGGCAACGGTCATGTGTTCCGACCATGAGCCTTCGCTGCGGAGCGGATTGCCGCCGGTCGTCGCGGGATCATTCGGATTCCCTGAGAGATAGGAATTGGGAAAGCAGGACTTGAACATGATAATTTCATTTTCGCCGCCCGGGTCATGAGACATGCGGGAGTAGAAATCTCCGCTCTGAGCGCTTTCCTTGTACAGGGCGTTCAGATAAAGACTGCTCTCCGGTCCCGAAAACCAGTCATACCACTGTCCGATGTCCGTATTATCGCCGATGCTGTTCGGTCCCCAGCCGTAATTCGTGTCGCTGACAAAGTAGTTATTGTCCCTCAGAGCCATGCCGAGACCGCCGTTATCATCTGCCAGCCAGTTTTGACCGCTGGAATGATGGATAAAAATCAGTTTTACAGGCGAATCCGGGGGCGCAGAATCACATTCAAGCGCATAGATGCTGCTCCCTGTCAGCAGCATCAGACATATCAACGCGATCATTTTTGTAATTTCTTTATGACTCATTTGCTGATTTCCTTTATGAGGTACGAGGTGAGAGGT
>DZCT01000017.1:9637-22521 GCA_022736535.1 Desulfatirhabdium butyrativorans
GAACACGCAAGATCGCCGCCGCTGCAATCCTGATCTACGCCGTCTCCGCATATCTCTGTTGCACCCGGATGAACTGCAGCGCTGTTGTCGTTGCAATCCCCCTGGCTTGTCGTGTATCCGTCTTTGTCTTTGTCCGTTTCTGTTGAACCTCCGGAAGATTTGTTCCATTCAATCATCTTTTCCGGACTCCATGCGGTCAGTCCTTTCCATGCCTGTCCGTCATACTGGTAAATGCCCTTATCTCCGAAATCGGCTCCCAATTTGTCTCCCCAGACTACCAGTTTATCCGGGTTCCATGCGGTCAGTCCTGTCCATGAACTGCCGTTATAGACATAAATTCCTTTTTCGCCGAAATCAGCGACCAGCTTGCTTTCCCATACGATCATATCATCGGGATTCCATGCCACCAATCCGTCCCACAGCGAGCCGTCATAAACATAAAGACCTTTGCTGCCGAAATCCGCAACCAGCTTGTTTCCCCAGGCGATGATGTCTTCGGCATCCCAGTTGAGCAGACCGTTCCATGAACTGCCGTCGTAGAAATAAAGTCCCTGAGAGCCGAAGTCCGCGACAAGGCTTTTTGCCTCCAGTCCCGGCAAACCTGTTCCGGTCAGAGGTATCATCAGTATCGGCGTGTCCGAATCATCCGAGGCAATTTTGAGCGTTGCTGTTTTCACTCCCTCCGAATCGGGCGAAAAAGCCAGATCAATCGTGGCTGTACTGAATGAAGATAAAGATTTTCCCGAACAGTTGTCTTTCGCTATTTTGAACGAAGCAGAATTTGTACCTGTAACTGAAATCTTCTCTATATTCAAACTGCCGCCCCCTGAATTGCTGATCGTAAGGGTACGGGTCTGAGATGAGCCGACATTTTTTTCTCCGAAAGACAGAGATTCGGGCGAAGCGGAAATATTCGGCTCAGTCGCGCTTGCATTGGCCGCTTCCCATGTTCCGCTTGCTCCGCCCGTGATTTGCCAAGTCCCTTTGCACAGCAGATTATTTGAAAATGCGCCGCTGATCGTATAGGAAATGGAATCAGAAGGCATCATCGGATTGCAGACAACGGATTTGGTAAAAGAAAATGTTTTGTTTTCTACCGGATAGGGACCGAGATGTTTCTGAAGCATTCCCTGTTGTGTGCCGCAGGGTGTAAAACCGATAATCATATTTTTCACATGGTTGTCGGAAACGTCAAAACTGAGTTCCAGTCCCTGAGAAGTTTTTCCCGACCATTGACCGTCATAGCATCCCGAACACCATTCAGCGGTACAGCCTTTACTGATGCACTCCGAAGACAGCGAAGTCCCGTCAGCGCACATCGTGACGCCGTCGCGGCAGACAACGCCGCCGTTAGAAGTGCAGCATCCTTCACAGTTGCAATGTGCATAAGCATTTCCGTAAACAAGACCGGCGACAGCGCAGGCAATAATAAAAACGGAAAGGTTTTTCTTTAGCATAGATCAACTCCTTATGATGATGTTATCGTTGCGGTAGTGGTGCAGAAGAGGCGACATTTTCCGCTCCTGTCATTCAGTAAAGGCGCAAAATTTTGCGTCTCTACAGCCCTTTGGTCCGGAGTGCTAAAATGAAATTTTAGCATTTTTTTAACATTGCTGAAATTCTGCTGAAATTCGCTTCGCTCCGCTTTTATAAGATGACGCACTCCGGATTGTCATTCTGAGCAAAGCGAGAAATCTTGCCCTCCGTCATGAAAGATTTCTCGCTCCGCTCGAAATGACAGGAACAACAACTCAAATGAATGCTATTCAAGTTCTATTATTTCTTCAGGATTCCAGCCGACAATGCCGGTCCATGCGTTTCCGTCATAGAGATAAAGCCCCTCATCTCCGAAATCCGCCGCCAGCATCTCTCCGTATTCCGTAATGTTTTCAGGATTCCAGCCCACAATGCCTTTCCATGAACTGCCGTCATAGAGATAAAGACCGTTTTCACCGAAATCCGCAGCAATCATGCCTTCCAATGTCACAACATTTTCGGGATTCCACTCTGCAAGCCCTTTCCATGAGACGCTGTTATAGAAATAAAGACCCTTTTCGCCGAAATCCGCAAAAATCATCCCGTCTTCCCAGACAACAATATTTTCCGGATTCCAGCCTGTGAGACCTTCCCATGATTCGCCGTCATAGACATAAAGCCCCTTATCGCCGAAATCTGCTGCCAGCACGTCTCCATATACAGCAATATTTTCAGGATTCCAGCCGGTGACGCCTTGCCATGAACTGCCGTCATAGAGATAAAGTCCCTCATCGCCGAAATCCGCCGCAAGTTTGTCTCCGTATTCCGCCATATTTTCGGCGTCCCAGCCGGTGATGCCTTTCCATGAACTGCCGTCATAGAGATAAAGACCGTTTGCGCCGAAATCCGCCGCCAGCCTGTCTCCGTATTCAACGATATTTTCAGGATTCCAGCCGGTGACGCCTTGCCATGATTCACCGTCATAGACATAAAGCCCTTTATTGCCGAAGTCCGCCGCAAGCCCGTTTCCCCACGAAATGACGCGCTCCGGATTCCAGTCTGTAATCCCCTGCCATGAACTGCCGTCATAGAGATAAAGCCCTTTATCGCCGAAATCCGTTGCGAGATATTTATCCGACACGGAAATTTTTTTCACACCCGTCATGGGATAAGGCTCTGACATTTCTCCGTCCGCTTCCCACAGCCAGTAACCCGAAGCTTTATTTCCGTCAATTTTGAAAAAATAATACTGATTCAGATCAGTTGACAATACGGATGCCGCAAACCCGCATCCGCAGCCGATTTCTGCGGGAAATTCGGCATAAAAAACCGCTCCTTTTGCGCCTTTCTGATCTTCGCTTATCAGCAGAACTTTACCGCTTTCGGACATCGCTGTTTCAGAACCGAAAGAAACCGTATCTGTAAGCGTATCGCCCTCAACACTGTAAGTAAATTCCCATGCGGTTCCGGCAAGCGGTTTTATTTTCTCAATATCGGTTGAAGAACAGCCTGCATTGTCCTTTACTTTTACACCGCTCATCGTATATGTCGCTGATTGTTTTCCGTCTTTTTCAGACAGCCGGTAACCTGCTGCCGCGCCGTTTTCATATTTGAAAAAGTAGTAGTCATATTCACCGGATACGGTGTTGGAAATCAGTATGGCAAATCCGCATCCGCCGCCCAATTCCGCAGGAATTTCGGTATAAAGCAGACCGCCGTTCAAACCGTCCTGATTCTGACAGCTCAATATTTCCTTCCCCTCCGATGTCACGGTCTGACTCGCGAAAGCAATCGTGTCCGTGTGAGCCGTACCGTCAACAGTGTAAGTAAAATTCCATGTTGTTCCGGCAAAAGGCATTATTTTTTCAGGATCGCTTGAAGAACAGCTTTCTTCAACAACTGCCGCCGCGTTGACAGCAAAAAACAGGATAAACACGATAATTCCGATAAATTTTTTCATTTTCCTCCTTTTTTTGAAGCACGAAAGCACGAAATGTGTTTTCTGTTTTTAACCGGGCGGACGCGGAGCGTCCCGGCTGCATTCCCACGCAGAGCGTGGGAACGAGAACTCTGAAGCATATATTTCTGTTTTTAACCGGGCGGACGCGGAGCGTCCCGGCTGCATTCCCACGCAGAGCGTGGGAACGAGAACTCTGAAGCATATATTTTCGTGCATTTCGTGGTTCACGATTTTAACATTAGAAATCAATCGCTTCAATTTTTTCAGCGTCCCAGCCGACCAAGCCGCTCCATGTTTTGCCGTCATAATTCCAAACGCCGTTTGCGCCGAAATCCGCCGTAACATAGATTTCCCATATCGTCATACTTTCAGGATTCCACCCGCACGTGCCGGTCCATGTCTCGCCGTCATACTCCCAGAGACCTTTTTCACCGAAGTCAACAGCGAGTATTCTGTTCCGAAAGACCATATTTTCCGGATTCCAGTTTGTCAGCCCGGTCCAGATTCCGTCATAATAACCGTAAATGCCGTTCGCGCCGAAATCCGCAACCAGTTTGCCTTTGTATGCGGCAATATTCTCCGGATTCCAGCCGGAAATTCCGGTCCATGATTTTCCGTCATACTGCCAGAGACCGTTTGCGCCGAAATCCGCAAACACTGTCTCTTCATCTGTCAGGATATTTTCAGGATTCCAGCCGGATAAGCCTGCCCATCCCGCGCCGTCAAAGAGATACAGACCCTTTTCGCCGAAGTCTGCAACGAGCATCTCTTTCCAGACAATGACATTTTCAGCATTCCAGTCAGACAATACAGCCCATGTGCCGTCATCGTGGTAACAGTACAGCCCGTTTGCGCCGAAGTCAATCGCGACTCTGTTGTGACAGACCGCTATGTTCTCTGCCTTCCAGCCGGTTAATCCGGTCCATGATTTTCCGTCAAAAAGATAAAGACCGTTTGCGCCGAAATCCGCGAACAGACGGGTTCCCCAGCCCACGATATTTTCAGGATTCCAGCCGGTTATCCCCGTCCAGACACTGCCGTCAAACACATACACGCCCTTTTCGCCGAAATCTGCGGCAAATCCTCTTTTGACAAACTCATAAGCCCCCATATCACAGCCCGATTTCTGAGGTCTTGAAGTCCCCTGAATATCGGTATCCGGCGCATTTGCCGATGTGCCGGCGTCTATGCAGGGAGAAGCGGCAGTCAGATAATAGTCATCCTCGCCGTAAAACAGGGGGGCTTTATTGATGTTGCCGGTTCCGGTATAAGCGTCCTGAATATCAGAATAAGTGACACTGAGCGTGGAACCGTCGCCGGAGTGCAGTTGATTCGGAAGATTTGCCCATACGATACTGTTGATGACCGTGCAGGCAGAATTATTGTAACATTCAATGCCGCCGCTTTCATCGCCGCCCTGATTATAAACAATTGTATTGTTGATGATTCGGGCAGACGCTTTTTCATAAAGACTGACGCCGCCGCCTACCGCGTCCGCGACATTCGCCGAAATGACATTGTTGACCAGATCACCGGAAGAGGCAATCAGACAGACGCCGCCGCCCCAGTTGCCGGATTCATTGTTTGAGATATAGTTCTTGCCGATGGAAAAAGAAGAGGAATTGCTGCAAAAGACGCCGCCCCCGTCATAGTCTGCCTGATTTGCCGAAATTTCGTTCAGACTGACGACTGCCGAAGGACAGCTTTCAAGATGAATCCCCCCGCCGTCATGACGCGCGGTATTGCCTTTGATATAATTGTTCATAATAAAGACCTGGGCGTTCTGACCCATTATCCCCGCGCCGTTATATGAACTGTTGTTTATGATGCTGTTGCCGATGACATATCCGGTGCATCTGACGCTGTCGCCGCCGAAGAAACTGATCCCCCCGCCGTGTATATCTGTATGATTTTCCTGAATAACATTATCCCTGATCGTCACATCGGAATAAACCACGGCAATGCCGCCGCCCCAGTCTCCGGAAGCGCTGTTGTTTTGAATCTGATTTTTCAGAATCTGAACGCCTGAAGAACCTTCAATATAAACGCCGCCGCCTGCGCCCGCTTCCATACCGTTTTGAATCACAAAACCGTCAATCACGACATTTTCTGCCTCTGAAATCGTTACAACCGTGCCGAATCCGCCGCCGTCAATGATTGTCTCATTCAAAACCAAATCGCGGGCGGCGCCGCCGTTGGGACCGTAGCCGCCGTAAAGAGTGATATTTCCGCCGATGCTGATGTTCTCAGCATAAGTTCCGGCAGCCGCATGAATCACATCCGCGCCCGGATTGAGACCTGCCCGCTCAATCGCCGCCTGAATGCTTGCAAGCGCGTGTCCCGCGCCCCAGCCGTCGCCGGGGTTGGCGTCATTTCCGCCGCTTTTCTGAACGTAGTAGTCTCCTGCCAAGCTTGCCGCGGGCAGAAAGATCAGACATGCCGCCAGCATTGCCCATGCGCGGAATTGAATTTTCCTTGCCATGAAATGCCTCCTTTGTTTGGGTAGTGGTGTAGAAGAGGTGATTTTCGGGGTGTCATTCTGAGCTGAGCGAAGAATCCCTTTTCTGTAATACTATGTTATAATAAGAGATTCTTCACTGCGTTCAGAATGACAGGGACGGGGTTTATCACCTATTCTACACCACTACCCTTTGTTTGTTGTTATCGGTTCGAGATTATGACAGATTTGACAACTTTTAAAAAGTTGTCAAATCTCAGCAGCATTTATTTCACCCCGCCGAAGACATATTTGCTCACCAATTCTTCTATATCCAAAGCCGATTCGGTATCCACAATTATATCGCCGGGTTTGAGCATGTCTTCAGAGCCGCCGGGCATCAGCTTGATATATTTGTCGCCGATTAAGCCCGATGTCTTCACGGAAGCCATCACATCATCGCTCAGAAGCACCTCGTTGTGTATTTTCATTTCCACCATTGCCACCTGCTTTTCCAGTTCCAATCTGACAGCGGAAACCTTGCCCACGCTCACACCCGCGACCTGTACTTCCGCCCCGGCTTTGAGTCCCGCAACTGATTCAAATCGGGCGGTGATGCTGTAATAATTGTCTCCGATCCATTCCATTTTGCCGAAACGCACCGACAGATAGCCCACACAAAAAATCCCGACCATCACAAAAATTCCGACCCATATTTCAACTGATGCTTTTTTCATAGTGTTGTCCTCCGGGAAGGTTGGAAAGGGGTCAGAGGTTCGGGGTTCGAGGTCAGAGGAACTCCCCTCACCTCGAACCTCTTACCTCGAACCTCTCACCTGTCTTACCTGATCTTAAAATTATAATTCATATTTTTGTTCGATTCCGCCTGCGCCAGCACATCTTCCATAAGGCTGTCTTTTGTGGCTTCCGCAATGCCGGCGCTGATGGAAAAATAAATCTCCTGTGCTGATTTCAGCTTTTCCGCATTCTCCGTTTCCATCTTGAACGCCAGTTTGCTTCGGACATACCGAGCCTGCTCAATATCTGTATTGGGCAGAATCACCATAATCTTATTCATTCCGTGACGGGAACAGATGTCAGTGATCCGCAGATGGCACCGCACCCGGTCTGCAAAGTTTTTCATCGCTGCCTGTGTGGTTTCATAACCGGCGCCGTGATTCACTTCATCAATATTTTCAATCGTCAGAAGAATAAGGGAAAAGACATTTTCATGACGGCGCATCCGAGCCATTTCTTCCATGAACCGCTTTTCACCCTGAGACGAGGGCATCATGCCGGTCAGACCGTCATGACGGCTTTCCATGCCCTGAATAAACCATTTCACCAAGGGATTGGAAGCTTTCTGTATTTCTTCGGGCGTGCCTTCAAAAAGAATCTGCCCTTCATTCAGCATTGCCACGCGCTGGGAAATATAAAAAACATCGGGAATCTCATGACTGACCACCACGCCGGTGAATCCGAATTTTTTCTGATAATCCGAAATCATGCTGTGAACCGCATTTTTGCGGATGGGATCCAATCCGGTGGTGGGTTCGTCAAAAAGGACGATTTCCGGGTCTGTTATCAAGGCTCTTGCCAGGGACACCCGCTTTTTCATTCCGCCGGAAAGCTGGGAAGGATACTTGTCGTTGATTTCATGCAGATCAAGCTGTTCCATTTTTTCATCCGCTTTTTTGCGGATTTCGGCTTTCGGCAAGGCTGTTTTTTCTTTGAGCGGCAGCGCGATGTTTTCAAAGACCGTCATGGAATCAAAAAGCGCAGTTCCCTGAAACATATAGCTGAATTTCTGTTTCATCGCCTTTTTTTCGGACTTTTTCATATCCGAAACAGAACGCCCCTGAAACAGAATCGTTCCGGCATCCGGCTGAATCAGACCGATAATATGCTTGAGCAGAACGCTTTTTCCGCCCCCGCTTTTTCCGATAATCGTGGTGATCTCGCCTTTGTAAATGCGAAGATCAATGCCGTTCAGCACATGATTGGCGCCGAAGGTTTTGAAAACATTCTTGAATTGTATAAGAGGCTGATTGTTCATGGCGTAATTTTTTGTTTTTTCTATTTCTCGCAAAGACCGCAGAGAGCGCAAAGAAAAACTAAAAGAACTGTCATTCTCGGCAAAAAGAACTGTCATTCTGAGCGGAGCGAAGAATCTCAGATTTCTCCCTTCGGTCGGAATGACAGGGAAGAGACCCTTCGCTGCGCTCAGGGTGACACAGCCTGCCTCTTTGCGTGCTTTGCGTCCTTTGCGAGAAACTTTTTACAGCAAAAATGATGTCAGTATATAGTCCGTAATCAGAATCAGGACGCAGGAAATCACCACTGCCGAAGTCGTGGAAAGGCTGACGCCTTCCGCGCCGAATCCCCCGCTGCGCTTGTGTGTGTAATATCCCTGAAAACAGCAGATCGTCGCAACAATGGCGGCAAACACAAATGATTTGATGAATCCGCCGTTAATGTCAATCATTTCAACGCTGGATTCAATGCGGGAAAAATAAATTCCCGGACTGATGCCCAGCAGAACCGAGCCGGTCAGATACCCGCCGTAAATCCCCACCATGTCAAATATGGCGGTGAGGAGGGGAAAGCTGATCAGCGAAGCCGCCAATCGGGGGCTTGCCAGAAAACGGATGGGGTCAATGTCCATGGTTTCCAGCGCGTCAATCTGCTCGGAAATCCGCATGATGCCGATCTCGGCGGCAATGGCGGAGCCGGCTCTTGCCGTGACCATGATGGCCGTCAGCACGGGTCCCATTTCCCGGATCAGCGTCAGCGACACCGCCGCGCCCAGCAGCCCCTCGGAGCCGAATTTCACCAGCGTGTAATATCCCTGAAGCCCCAGGACCATTCCGGTGGATATGCCGGTCAGACATATCACAAAAACAGATTTCATCCCGATAAAATACACCTGCCGGACGATTTTGGAAATCTGCAAGGGAAAGGAAAAGATATGAAAAAAAGCATAAAAAAAGAAAATGGCGATCCGCCCCATTTCCTGAATCAGCGAAATGGTCAATCTGCCCACAGCAGACAGGGGCATTGTCACAATCGGCATTCGCTCCATGAAAAACCTCCGGCTGTCTAAAAAAACAAGTATCACAGAACTGTAAGGATTACATATAATTTTCTTAAATTGTCTGAAACTATATTTAATTAAAGCTTGTATGTCAAGAAAGAGTTGTGTATTTTAACGGACAGTAAAAATTCGCTCTGCGAGATTGACAGAAAAAAATTAACATTTACACACTTATAAGCGTGATAAACTCAGTTTCTTAAAAAAAACGAGTTCATAAGGACGGTAACGATGACACAGGAAAACGATATTGTTCTGATACATTTTGAAGACAAGCCCCTTGCTTATGCCAGAATAGAAGAAATATCTCCGGATATTAAAAAAGACTGGTATCATGTAAAAATGCTGATTCTTCAGATACCGCTTCAGGTGGTGACATGGATATTACGCAACGCGTACATCAACGGCGATGAATTCACCATGGACGGCAAAAGAATACGGATGGAACGGGTGCTTTGTCCTGAAGAAGTCAAACAGCCTGATATATTTGAAGAAAAAGAAGAAAAATCGGAAACCGGCGGAATCGCAAAAGTCATTCCGCTGACAAATCGGAAAAAAAATTAACCTGTCGGCAGAGCGATAATGCCGGATTTCGGCTGATAAGCATGATATTTATTGTATAATACCGAATCGCTGTTGAAAGTATTTTCTCGTTCCCACGCTCCGCGTAGGAATGCAGCCCGGCAATGTCATTAAGTTAAGGGGCAATCCGGAGTGCTGAAATAGACCTCTTTCAAATGTGGGAGTTGCTCACTTGATTTTATTGGATAAAACTTGACTTTTGAAAGAGGTCTAATGAAATTTTAGCAGGTGCTGAAATTTCGCTTCGCTCATTTCAGCACTCCGGAAGGCTTAACTTAATGGCATTGATGCAGCCCGGACGCTCCGCGTCCCTCAGTGAAAGGGCCTCAGGACATTCCCACGCTCCGTGTCAATGCCGTTGTTGTTAAGCGGCCCGATTTTAATAAAATGGCCCCCTTTCTTAAAGGGGGGCAGGGGAGATTTCTGCGTAAACAGCCGAAAATCCCCCTCAATCCCCCTTTAAAAAAAGGGGAAAATTAATGTCCCTTCCTTAACTTAATGACATTGACGCTCCGTGTGGGAACGTAAAGCGGGTTTCAAACCCGCTTTACTTCATCCGGACGCGGAGCGCCCTGACAGAAATCCTGTCAATCCTTCTAATCCTGAAAATCACAGTTCAGACTTTTTCCCCGTAACTTTTGAGTTTCCGGTAAAGGGTTTTCCGGCTGATGCCGAGAATCTCTGATGCCTTGATACGGTTGCTTTCTGCATGTCTGAATACTTTAAGAATGTATCTTTTTTCCATCTCGGACAAAGGGAGAAAAGCTGACTCTCTTTCAGGCGTATTCTCACGCGCGTCCGGGGACACATCCGATATTTCTCTCGGCAGTTCGCGTTCTGAAATCAGCTTATTTTCCGAGAGAATCACCCCGCGCTCGATCACGTTCTGAAGTTCCCTTATGTTGCCGGGCCAGTCATAATTCATCAGACATTCCATTGCCTTTTTTGTTATGCGAAGCGCCGCAGGTTCTCGCTGACAGGCTCTGCCGAGAAAATGTTCTACTAACAGCGGAATGTCTTCTCTCCGCTCCCGCAAAGGCGGAATATCTATTTTGAACACGTTCAGCCGGTGATAAAGGGCTTCGCTGAAACGGCCGGCTTTGACTTCTTCAAGCAGATTCCGGTTCGTGGCGCAGATAAAGCGGACATCCACTGTTATTTCCTCTTTGTCTCCCACCCGGCGGTAGGTCTGGTTTTCCAGCACACGGAGCAGAGAGGACTGAACTTCGGGTGAAAGTTCTCCGATTTCATCCAAAAACAGCGTCCCTTTATGCGCCAGCGCGAGCAATCCGTCTCTGGTTTCATTTGCGCCGGTAAACGCGCCTTTGCAATGCCCGAAAAGCTCGCTTCGGACTAATTCTTTCTGCAAGGTGCCGCAGTTTTTGGTTATCAGCGGAATCTCGGCGCGGCGGCTCAGGCTGTGAATCTCCTGAGTGAGATACCACATTCTTTCCCGTGCCGCTTTCTCCCATGAGCAGCACCGGCACATGGGAAGGCGCGACTTTGCGGATCAGAAATCGCACATTTTCCACAGCGGACGACCTGCCGATAAATCTTTTGGGAGGTCTGTCATCCTGCGTGAGACGCAACACCCGATTTTCTCTTTGCAGACAGACCCGCTGATAAGCCTTTTCAATGACGAGTTCCAGCCGGTCTAAATCAAAGGGCTTGGTGATATAGTCATACGCGCCCATTTTGGTGGCTTCCACAGCCGTGTCAATGTCGCCGTGACCCGTAATCAGAATGACTTCGGCTTCGGGGAGCATCTCCCGGAAACTTATCATCAGGTTTAATCCGTTTCCGTCAGGCAGTTTGATGTCAAGAACGATAACATCAAATCGCTGACGCCGGATCGCATCAGAAGCTTCCTGAGCGCTTCCGGCTGTAGTTATCACCCGATGGGAAGCCGCCATTTCTTTCTGAATCAGCCTGCGGATGGATTTCTCATCGTCCACAAGCAAAATCTGAATTGTTGTCATAGGTTAATTTGGGGTTCGGGGTTCGGGGTAAGAGGTGAGGGGACACACCTCTTACCTCTGACCTCTCACCTCTTATCCGGCATCCTGACCTCAAACACTGCCCCCTTGCCCGGCTCGCTGTTGACGACAATTTCTCCGCCGTGCTGCCGGATGATATTGTAGCAGGTGGAAAGTCCGATACCCGTGCCTTTTCCCACCGGTTTGGTGGTAAAGAAGGGTTCAAACAGTTTGTCCGAATGTTCCGGGGAAATGCCGCAGCCGGAATCGCTCACACTCAGCACAAGCCATTGAGGGTCGGCTCTGTAAGTCCGAATGGCGATTTTTCCTTTTTGCTGAATGGCATCCAAAGCATTCAGAACCAGATTGAGAACCACCTGTTTGAGTTCCGCCGCGATTCCACGGACATCCGGAATGTTCTGATCCAGTTCAAGTGCAATGCTGTCCGGCGGATAGCGTTTTAACTGATACCGCAGCAATTTCAAGACATTTCTGACCAGCGCATTGAAATTTACGGGTGAAAATTCCGTATTTTTCCGGGGGCTGAAGGTCAGAAGACTCTGAACAATGTCGCGGCACCGGTTGCATTCGCTGAGAATGGTCTCCACATATTCCTGAAAATCTTCCCAGAGTTCCCGGTCTGCCTCGGTTTGCCCCAGCCGCTCTTTCAGTCTGGGCAGACGGCGCCGGAGTCCTTCCGCAAAGCCGCTGACTGCTGTGAGGGGGTTGTTGATTTCATGCGCCACGCCGGCAGCCAGCACCCCGATGGTCGCCATTTTCTCAGCCTGATAGTATTTTGCCTGATATTCTTTTTCCAGCGTCACATCCCGTTTGACCAGCAGAATGCTGAAAGGCTTGCCTCTGAAATCTCTAAGCGGCGAAGCGGTAATTTCAAACTGGCGGTTTTTTCCTTTCAAAGGACAGATGGACATCTGACGGCAGACCCGGTTTTCCTCCCGTGCAGTTACCAACGGACAGGGAGAACAGGGCTGCGTCTGTTTTCGGAACACCTCATAGCAAAAATTGCCTGCGGGATTCTTATGTTCAAAACACTCGAAAAAAACATGATTGACCGAGAGAATTTGAAAATCTAAGGAAACCACAGCCATGACATCCGTAATGCCGTCCAAAATCGCCTGAATTTCCTGCCGCTTCCGTTCCACTTCCAGATTGGAAGCTCTCAGTTCGCTGATTTTGATCTGAACTTCTTTGAAAAAGCCCAGCTTGGTATATTCAAGACCGATAAGATCTTCTAATCTTGTATTTTTCATGGGGTTCGGGGTGAGGGGTTCGGGGTCAGAGGCGGGGGCAGCAACCTCTGACCCCTTACCTCGTACCGCGAACCCGTTTTTATCCTACCAC
>DZCT01000385.1 GCA_022736535.1 Desulfatirhabdium butyrativorans
CGACAAGCACATCGCCGTCCGCATCCGAGTCATTTTTCAGCAATGACTCATGAGTAATTTTCACCGCCGTATTTTCGTCAGTTGAAACGCTGTCGTCACCCGCAACCGGCGGATGATTTTCGGGAACAGCCGCATTTACTGTTATGCTGACCGTTGCGGTATTTTCGCCGCCTTTTCCGTCAGAAATTGTATAAGTGAAACTGTCCGAGCCTTTGAAATCGGCATTCGGCGTGTAAGTAAATGTGCCGTCAGCGTTCTCCGCAAGCTTTCCGTGAGCGGGCTGCGTGAAACTTGTGATAACAACCGCATCGCCGTCTGCGTCCGAGTCGTTTTTGAGCAATGACTCATGAGCAATTTTCACTGCCGTGTTTTCGTCTGTTGAAATGCTGTCGTCACCCGCGACAGGGTTATCATTCACTGCATTGACAGTAATGCGGACATCTGCTGAATCTGTGCCGCCGTTACCATCCGAAATCGTGTAAGTAAAGCTGTCAGCGCCGTTGAAATTCAGGTTCGGCGTGTAAGTAAATGTACCGTTTTCGTTATCAATGAGACTTCCGTTTGAAGGCTGAGTGAATGTCGAAATGCTTATCAGATCACCATCTGCATCTGTATCATTGCTCAGAAAACTTGAAGCAGAAACGACTAAGGGAATATCTTCATTTGCCGTTACGGCATCGTCTCCGGCAAACGGACCATCATTAATCGCTTCAACCGTGACGATTGCGGTAGCGGAATCCGCGCTGTACGCGTTGCTGATCTGATACCACATAACATAACTGCTATCTTCGGAAGGCGAAATCAAATCCGAATTTCCATCTCCGTCAACATCTGCCATAAAAATCGGCGTTGTTCTCTCCGCATAGGGATTAATGACATTTTCATGACCGAAAACGCCGTGTCCGTCATTTTCATACCACGCGTAAGCAGATGAGACATCTATGTCGCCGTCTCCGTCTATGTCCAAGACCACAAGCGAGTTTGCCCCGCGTCTCTCACTGATAACTCTTTGCGGCGCAAAAGTTCCCTTTCCGTCCGTGTTTTCATACCAGACAATTTTCTCATCATTTTCAGATGCGGAAAGTACATCTATATCGCCGTCTCCGTCTATGTCCGCGGCAGATACGAATACCGCTCCGTCTGCGGCTGCGCTGATGACTTTCTGCTGACCGAAAGCTCCTTTCCCGTCCGTGTTTTCATACCATGCGATTTTGTCATCAAAGGCAGATGCGGAAAGTACATCTATATCACCGTCTCCGTCTATGTCGGCAGCAAAAACACAGGCTGCGCCGTCTGCTTCAACGCTGATAATCTTCTGTGAGTCAAAAGTCCCTTTACCGTCCGTGTTTTCATACCATGCGATTTTGTCGTCATTTGCAGAAGCAGAAAGTACGTCTATATCGCCGTCTCCGTCCATATCCGCAGCGAACACGGAATTTGCGCCGTCTGCCTCGTCAGTGATAACTTGCCTCTCTGTGAAATTTCCCTTTCCGTCTGTGTTTTCATACCAGACAATCTTGTCGTCAAAAGCAAAAACCGACATCACATCTGCATCATTGTCTCCATCCAAATCTATTGAAAAAACAGATTTTATGCCTCTGTTTATCTCAGGGTTGATGAGCATCCGAGACCCGAAATTTCCTTCTCCGTCATTTTGATACCAAGAGACAATCTCGCTGTATTCCGAGAGTGAAAGCACATCAAGGTCGCCGTCTGTGTCAACATCTCCGGCAAATACAAAGCTGATGCCGCTGCCGGCAAGCGCATGAATGATATGCTGCGAGCCGAAGCCGCCCGCGCCGTCTGTGTTCTCATACCACGCCAATTTCCCGTCATTCGGAGAAGCGGAAAAGACATCCGGATCGCCGTCTGCGTCCGCATCCGCGATAAAAAGAGACAAAACACCGTCTGCCTGAGCGGAGATAATCTTCTGCTGACCGAAATTGCCTTTTCCGTCCGAGTTTTCATACCATTCGATTTTATTGTCAAAAGCAGACGCTGAAACTACATCCGCATCGCCGTCTCCGTCCATGTCTCCGGCAAACACAACATTTGCGCCCTCTGCTTCAAGTGTAATCACTTTCTGCGTTCCGAAATTGCCTTTTCCGTCCGTGTTTTCATACCATGCGATTTTATTGTCAAAAGCAGAGGCTGAAAGCACATCTGTATCGCCGTCTCCGTCCATATCCGCCGCAAACACGGACAATGCCCAGTTCGCATCGGTAGTAATAATCTTTTGGACTCCGAAGGTCCCATTTCCGTCCAAGTTTTCATACCATTCGATTTTATTGTCAAAAGCAGATGCAGAAAGCACATCTGTGTCGCCGTCTCCGTCCACATCCGCCGCAAACACGCAGCTTGCGCCGTCCGCTTCAACAGTGATAATTTGTTCAGCTCCGAAAGTTCCCTTTCCGTCCGTGTTTTCATACCATGCAATGGTGTCATCATTCCATGATGCGAGAACAATATCCGGGTCCCCGTCGCCGTCTATATCTGATGTTGTCACATATTTTGCGCCGTCCGCCTCGGTCGTAATGACCTGCTTTTCTATAAACGTGCCTTTTCCGTCAATATTTTCATAGAATACTACCTTGTCGTGAAGGGAACAGCTTGAAATTATATCTGAATCGCCGTCGCCGTCTATATCAGTCATCAAAGCTGAGTTGTCGCCTTGTTCGGAGCCGGCGCTGATCAGGCTGGGAGAAGTGAAACGCCCTTTTCCGTCAATATTTCTATACCAAGAAATCGCATCTTCGGTTTCAGAAGCGGAAAGCACATCTGTCTTGCCGTCGCCGTCTATGTCCGATGCAAACAGAGTCGTTGCACTACCGACTGAAATGCCGACAGTTTTTGCTTCCCATGATGCGGGGTCAACGCCGGAAACGCCGCTCGTTCCCGCGCTCTGATCCCAAGCCCGGAATGTGATTTCCGCAGTACCGTTAAATTCGGGATTGGGAACAAAGCGGATTTTGGCTTCGGGCGCGAGCAAAACAGCCGATGTATCTGATACTGCGCCGAAATCCTTCCAGCTTGAGCCGCCGTTCAGTGAATACTGCCATAAGCCGTTGCGGTTGTCCGCATGAGTAATTGCGATTCCTACCGGATCGCCGTCAGGGTCGGAGACAATATCTCGGATAAGGCTTTCCACCGTGTCGCCGCCGGGGTTTGTCTCGTCTTCGCTCACAGGCGTGAGCGCAGGCGTAGCGGAGGTATCAAGAATCGGGGGATGATTTTGCTCGGAAGCATCTGAGCGGGACGATTCCGAAAAGTGATCTGAGATGCGAGCGTGAGCGAGCGGAAGCGCATCGGGGTTTGAATCGGAAAAAACATCAAGCCCCACGGCAAGACCAGCAGCATCATAAAGATAACGCGGCTCCAGCGCCAGCATCAGGCGGCAGGATTTGGGGAAGGGATTTTTCGGGTGTTGCGTTTTCCAGCCTGCTATCTTTCGTTTGAACCAACCGAGACAAGTCAAAAGAGATTTCATATTTTTCCGCTTTTCTGTTTCAGCCACGAACGGACACGGATTTTCGTGTTTCATTTGTGAAACATTCGTGTCCATTCGTGGCAAAGAATACACACACACTTTCTTTCTTATCGCATATCCGCGAGCATTTGTAAAATAAAAATTATATCTTCCATGCCGATTCTGCCGTCTCCGTTCATATCGGCTGCCGCGTAAGCAGTGTTTTCATTCATGCCGACCAGCAGTTGAAGGGCGATAATGATGTCTTCAAGGTCAACATATCCGCTGTCGTTCACATCGCCGGGGATAACTTCGCCCCCGCTGATGAGTCCCACCCCGCGATTGTCTCTAAGCGTGGCATTGACCGGATTGTTCAGGTCAACATTGAACACGCCGTTGATGCCGGAAGCCAGCAGATCAATCGTAATGACGGCGCTGAGACTTCCCGCCGGAATGCTGACTTTGCCGGAGAGCGGCTCCAAATTGCTTCTGGCAATGCTCGAACTGCTCACCACGTAGTCAGCCGATGCCTCCAATTCGCTCTTTTCGGACAGCGTGACAACGAAAGTCATTGAAACGACGCCTTCATCTGCAACCGCGTCTTTCACAGAAATCGCAGGCGGCGCATCATCGTCTTTGATTGTTCCGATGCCCTGATGATCGGCAATCCCGGCGTTAGACTCGTCTGAAAGATTGACAGAAAATGTCTCATTCTTTTCATAGAGCGTATCAGCGAGAACAAAGACGTTCACGGTTTTGAGCGTCTCACCGGGGTTGAATGTCAGCGTTGTATTTACAGCCGTGTAGTCTTTTCCGGCAGTCGCTGTGCTGTCCGAGTTATTACAGTTCACCGTGATGATTTTGCTGCTCGGAGCGGAAAGCGTGACGGTAAACATTGCGCTCACAGTGCCGGCGTTGCTTTCGGTCACGGTCACATCATTGACGGAAAGCGAAGATGCGCCGTCATCGTTTTTGATCGTTCCGAGTCCCTGATTATCCGCAATTGAGGCGTTGGAGGGATTGATGAGATTGACAAAAAATGTCTCATCATTTTCCTCTGTCACGTCGCCGATCACAGCAATATCAAGGGGCTGAGATGTCTCGCCGGGCGCAAAAGTCAGTTTTGTCGGCGCAACAGATACATAGTCGCTTCCGCCGATAGCCGTGTTGTTGACGGTCAGATATTCCGCTGTCACGGTCCGGCTGCTGGCTGTTGAGAGAGTTACGGTAAATGTTGCATTGACCGTTCCCTCATTGCCTTCGCTGACGCTGACATCGTTGATGGAAAGCGAAGGCGGTGCGTCATCGCTTTTAATCGTTCCGACAGCCTGAGCATCTGCAATCGCCGCATTGACAGGAGCGGAAAGATTCACATAAAATGTCTCATCGTCTTCATCCGTGTCATCGCCGAGAACAGCGATGTTTACGGTTTTAACAGTCTCGCCGGGGCTGAACGTGAGCGTTGCCGGACCTGCGGCGGTGTAGTCATTTCCGGCAATTGCCGTGTTGTCCGCGGTCTGGTATGTCACTGTGACGGTTTTGCTGCTCGCGGGCGCGAGATTCACCGTAAACGCGGCATTGACTATTCCGGCATT
>DZCT01000386.1 GCA_022736535.1 Desulfatirhabdium butyrativorans
GGCGACCATGAACCCGAACCCGAAGGCCAAGCCCATGAGCGGCGCAATGGGAATCCCTACAGGCTCCCATCTGTCAAATCCGTGTTCCAGATTCCTGACGGCTGCCATCTGCCCGGTCGCGCCGTTTGCGATAAGGCTGAATACCGTCAGCCCCAGATTGTAGGTGTAGGTGCAGTCAAACCATGTGGGGTCGTTTCCCCTGCCGTCATAGCCGTAAAAATAGGTCTGCGTCTTGAAACTCGGCACGGATTTCTTGAAGATCGTTTCAACAGCAGCAGGGATTTTTTCATTTTCCCGAATCACGCCCGCGG
This sequence comes from Desulfatirhabdium butyrativorans, assembly GCA_022736535.1. Lineage (GTDB taxonomy): Bacteria > Desulfobacterota > Desulfobacteria > Desulfobacterales > JAIFKL01 > JAIFKL01. Next base: position 312 of record DZCT01000386.1, read on the forward strand.
CGACCAGAACCTGTTCGAGCGTTTTCAAGGAGATAATCGCCGGCTTCATCAGCAGAAACTCGCCCGTGTCGTAATTGCCGAACAGCACGGGACCGAAGTAATCCGGATCAAGTTCTTCTTTTTCCATCACTTTTTTATAATAAGACCGCTCGATCCCGATTTTATAAATCCCTTTTTCCTTCAGGATTTTCAGATAATCTTTCACAAGCCCCATCAAAACCTTTTCGGTCTCAACCTGCGAAAACTGAAAATTGCCGTGACTGTCCCTTTCCGTCAGAAGTCCTTCCTGAAAAAATTCGGGAATGTCGTTAAACAGGTCATCATCACGGGTGTTCCATATCGAAAAAAAGCCTTCTTCACGGGAGCGTCTGGCAAGGCGCCGCAGATATTCTAATTTGTCTTCCAGCAGCGGAAAGTCTGCATGAAAAGCCGTGTCATAGGTCTGATTGTATTCGGCGATCACCGTATTCAGCTTGGTGATCAGCATCTGAATTTCATTGATAAATTCAAGGATTCCTTCGGGAATGACCATCACGCCGTAATTCTTTCCGGCAGCAGCCCGGCGGACAATCGCATCGCAGATCACACGGGAAAGATGCCGCAGGGTCATGCCGTAAGCCGTGTAGTCAACAATGCCTTCTTTTTCAGCCCTTTCGATGCGCCGCGTGTCAACATAGTCCGCAAGGTCTTCGCCGATCAGCGTCAGGTTTGCGTGGGTCTGCAAGGCAACTTCCAGCGCAAGATGGCTCGCCACCCTTCCCATGACTTTGCATACATGCCAGTATTTGACATCCGAAGCCGCATCCGTGCAGAGATTGCTCACGGAATTGGCAAAGGCTCTGGCTGCCGTATGAAAGCCGAAAGACATGGCGCATAAAATTTGTCCCGCCGCGTCCCTGACCTGTATATCGCCGTCAATGGTTTTGGGAACGCCGATAACCTGAACGCGGTCGTCGTACATTTCCTGCGCTAAAAAAGCCGCGTTGGTGTTGGAGTCGTCTCCGCCCACCACCACCAGCGCATCTAAGCGGAGGGATTTGCAGGTCTGTTTTGACAGAGACATTTTCTTTTTGCTGTCTATTTTGGTCCTGCCGGTTTTTATCATGCCGAAACCGCCCAGATTCCGGTAGTTATCCACAAGGCTCTGCGTGATTTCAACCGCTTCGTTTTCAATGATGCCGTCGGGACCGAGCAGAAAACCATAGACTTTTGTTTCAGGATTTGCCTTTTTCGCGGCATCAAAAAGCCCGGCAATCACATTGTGTCCCCCGGGCGCGGGTCCGCCGGAAAAGACAATGCCGATATTGCGCTTTTTGGCATAATTCTTTTTAAAAGCCTCATCAGGCGCATCAACGGACACAACATTCTGCACTTTGTTTTTGATGATTTTGGGAAGCTGTTTTTCCGCTTCTTTATGGATGACAAAGCTGAAACGGTCATTTTCTTTCAGCGCGGTATAATTGCCGGAAAACACCCCGCATATCGGAGGGATGTTTTTTCTTCTTTCAATCAGTTCCCGGTTCACATTGGCGGTTACGTTCTGAACTTCAGGGTTTTTCAGGAGATCATAAATAGCGGCAGATTCTTGCATTGACATAAACACCCTCCATATCAAAATGTTATTCCATAGGAGTTCATCAGTTGGTGAAACAATCAGAGCCGCGAGCGTGAGCGAGCATCCGGTCGCTTACGCTCCCGGCTCCGATACGACTGCGTAACTCCTGTTCCAATCAAACTTTTCCCAAATTCTGTTTTACTATTAAGTCTTCATTTTGTAAAGGGGGATTCAGGAGAATTTCAGAAATATCCCTCTGCTCCCCTCGAGGGGGGTTCGAGGTTCGGGGTCAGAGGTTCGAGGTCGGAGGCAAAAGCCACGAACCCCGAACCTCAGACCCCGAACCCTTCAATCAATGAGACGTTCTGAGTTTCCGAACGTCTCCCACCCGGATGGTCACATTCTTGGCGTCAAAATATTCCAAGAGCGGAATCAGATACTTACGGGATAAGCCCGTCATATCTTTGAAATCCGGAGCGCCCATCTCTCCTTTGGACACTAAAAATTCCACGATTTTCTTTTTGAGATCATCCAAAGTCTTTACATGAAAATACAAATCTTCTTTGACTTTGACGATATGCCCCTCGTCAATCAGCAGCGTCAGCACCTCTTTTGCCTGCGCCGGCTCGATATTCAGATTTTTGGAAACATCCTTGAAATACGGGGGCGTGATGCCGCCTTTCATATACGCTTCCAGAATTTTGTCTCTCACATCTGCCTGATCCACACCGAGCGACACCTGATGCGAGGCAAGGCTGATCGTGTTTTCATCCTGAACAATGTCTCCTTCCTTGACAGACTGAACCAGCAGCAGATTGAAAAGCTTCACGCTCAGAAACACGGGAAATTTGGATTTGAGTTCTTCTTTGGACATACCCGCTTTCAGGGGATTTGCCTTGTGATATGCCGCAAGATATTCATGCGCTTCTGTTTTCAGTTTTTCAAAACTTTCGGAATGAATATATATCCGATTTTCCCTGTCGGTCTGAATCGCCGCCCGCTTTGACAAAAGCCCCTGCATGACCTGATCCAACTGTTTTTCAGGGATGTTTGTCATAATTTTCAACTCGGAAAACGCCGCGCCCCGATAGCCGGATGCCTTGAGATGATAGGAAACAATATCTTCGGGACTATTTTCCGCAAGACCTTTTACGCCTTCAATCACCTCAGATTTGAAGCGTTTATGTTTTTGAGGAATGGGATTCAGCACATGTCCGCCCCCGACGGTCCGCACCGGCGAATAACTCCGGATGACAAATCGGTCGTCTTTCACCAGCGCGACCGGCGCATCCAGACGCAACTGGGCAGCAACCGTTTCTCCCGGAACAAGTTCTTCTCTGTCAAGCAGAATGAGATTTCCGAGAATTTCACTCGTGCCGGAATGAAATCTGACCTGCGTGCGGTTTTTCATGGATTTTTTATTGCTTTTCAGGAAATGCAGCGACAAGTCCAGCATATAACTTGAAATCAGCGCGTTGGGACCGGAGAGCACATCGCCCCGGTTCACAGAAGCTTTTTCCAAGCCCTGAAAATTAATCGCGGTCCGCATACCGGCTTCAGCCTGTTCCACGCTTTCGTTATGCACCTGAATCCCCCGAACTTTTGATGTGATCTCAGATGGATAAATCATAATCGTGTCGCCGACCCGCACTTTTCCGGAAGCCAGCGTTCCGGTAATGACAGTGCCGAAGCCTTTCATGGTAAACACGCGATCCACCGGCAGACGGAAAATGCCTGCCGAGGAGCGGGGCGGCACGATTTTGCTCAGATCATCCAAAGCCTTGACAAATTCCGGGAGTCCCTGCCCGGTTGCGGAGGATACCGGCGCAATTGCCTTGCCTTCTAAAAATGTTCCCTGAACAAAATTGCTGATTTCATCTGAAACCATTTCTAACCATTCTTCATCCACCAGATCAATTTTGGTCAGGACCACAAGCCCGTGCTGAATGCCCAGCAAGGTGCATATTTCCATGTGTTCCCGCGTCTGGGGCATGATGCCTTCGTCCGCCGCGATCACCATCGCGACAATATCAATGCCGGTTGCGCCTGCCACCATATTTTTCACAAATTTTTCATGCCCCGGCACATCCACAATCCCTATATGCTGGCCGCTCGGAAGGTTCATGGATGCAAAACCGAGTTCAATGGTAATACCCCGAATCTGTTCTTCTTTCAGTCTGTCGGTGTTGACGCCGGTAAGGGCTTTGATAAGGCTTGTTTTTCCGTGATCTATGTGTCCGGCTGTACCGAGAATCATCTGTTTCACTGCTGGCTTGCTCCTTTGTTTTTGTCTGAGTTCCTGTTTCGCCAGTATTCCAGAATATATGCCATTCCCACCAGAAAAATGCCGAGTCCCGCGACATACAGGGGATTGGTTCCGGGATAGAAAAAACGGGACAGGATCACGGCAAACACCGCGCCGAGAATCGCCCGCATCACAAAGATGTTGAATCTGACCACAATCGTAATCCTTTTAAATCTGTAAATTTTTCGTTTCCGCACCCGCTCCGGAGTGCAAATCTGTTCTTAGCCCGGGAGCGAAGCGTTTTTTGCAGAGGAGCGATCTATTTTAAGCTTCGGCGCTTCGCTCATTTCCGCACTCCGGAATCCGGAACGGAGACGCAGAGCGTCAGTGTCCGCATTCCCACGCGAAGCGCAGAAACGAGGTCAAAATCTGACTGCAACAATAATCCTTTTAAATCTGTAAGTTAAATTAACGAATACACCATATAATATAAGGAGATGCGGGTCAACAATAAATATTTTTTTTAAAGATATAAAAAAAAACTTGAAATGTATTGCAAGGTCTGCTAAAAGATATTTTTTTATACGGTGGGTGTAGCTCAGTTGGTAGAGCCCCAGGTTGTGGCCCTGGTTGCCGAGGGTTCAAGTCCCTTCACTCACCCCATCATGCGCCCGTAGCTCAGCCCGGATAGAGCGCCGGACTACGAATCCGTAGGCCGCAGGTCCGAATCCTGCCGGGCGCACCATAAAAAATCAAAGGGTTACGATATAACAATATCGTAACCCTTTTTTTATTCCAAATCCGCAATCCTGATTCAATCTTCATAATACCAAATCCCTATTGAAAGTATGCTCTCATTTTCTTTCCCACAGAGGGCACAGAGAGGAAAAGCCCACGGAGAACACAGAGTTTTTTTAAAATTCTCTGTGAT
>DZCT01000387.1 GCA_022736535.1 Desulfatirhabdium butyrativorans
CAATTTTGAATTGAAATTAAAAGGAAAAAAAGACTTTTGAAAGAGGTCTAATATATGTTTAGGAAACATATCATAAAATCGCTGTACAGGCAAGCTTCTAAAAAGAAACATCTGTCCTCTTTACAAGAATGTCATGTTCAAGTATTATTATTTTCAAAATGGTCCGGCAGAAAAATATTATCAAATCTGCCTGTTCCCACGCGGAGCGTGGGAAGGGGACCGCAGGGCAGAAAAATTCAACTGCGTAACTCATACCGCATTTAAATGAAAACCGATACATTATATTTCAAGGTCAATGCAGCAAGCGGCATCATCAGCATTGTCATTGTCATTGTTTTCAGTCTGATACTTTATCCGTTTGAAATAAAAAGATATAATTTAAATATGAAAAATATCGGCTTATTGCTGGATACCGTATTTCAGAACAAATATGAAGACATTGCCAATGAACTTTTTGCCGGACAGAAAAGAGCATTGGCTGTAACGCTCGGGGAAATATTGAAAGTACAAGGCATTACAAAGGTCAGTGTGTATATGCCGGACGGCAAATTGTTTCTCGCAGGCGGCAAAACAGGTCATGACACCATGACACTGTCGGAACTGGAAGTTCTTAAACACTCAGACGCTTTTGTGATAAGCGATCATAAAGATCGTTCCCTGCGAACCTATTCAAGAAAAATCAAAGTGGCGGGAGAAAAGGTCGGATATATAAAACTGTATTATGACCTTTCCGAACTGAAAAATGAAGTCCGGCTGACGATTGTTATTTTCCTCACGCTCTTATTAGCCACGCTGTTTCTTGTATCTTTTCTGTTAAATCTCTTTCTCTCCCGTTTTGTGATAAGACCGATTTTTCTGCTCAGAAACGCCGTCCGGAAAGTTGAGCAGGGGCATTTGGGAGAAACGGTCGCGCTTGATTCGGAAGACGAAATCGGGGACCTGGGCGATGCTTTTAACAGAATGTCTGTCCGTCTGTATGAAAGCCAGTCGGCAATCAGAAAAGCCGAAGAAAAATATCGCGGCATTTTTGAAAAACGCGATGGAGGGAATCTTTCAAAGCAGCCCCGAAGGCACTTTCATCAGCGCCAATCCTTCCATGGCCCGTATCTTGGGCTATGATTCTCCTGAAGAACTGATGAACAGCGTCAGCAATATAGGAAAGCAGATTTATGCGGACCCCGGACAACGTGACAACACCTTGCGTCTTCTGGAACAATCCGATTCGGTTTCAAATTATGAATGCCGGTTCCGCCGCAAAGACGGCAGCATTATATGGGGAGTGCTTCAGGTACGGGGCTTCCGCGACACAGCAGGCAGACTGATCCGCACCGAAGGGCTTCTTGAAGACATTTCCGAGCGCAAACAGGCTTTGGAAAGTCTGCGGGCTTCCGAGAAAAAATTCCGTGAACTCTACGAAGGCAGCCGGGACGGATACGCGATGACAGACATAACCGGGCGTTTTATCGAATGCAATTCCGCTTTCTGTGAAATGACCGGCTACACCGTGGAAAAACTTCAGACCCTGACCTATCCGGATATAACCCCCGAAAAACACCATGAGACCGAAAGAGAACTGCTGAAAAATCAGGCGCTCAAAAGGGGCTATACTGATGTATATGAAACGGAAATTATAAAAAAAGACGGCACAGTCTTTCCGGCTGAATCCAGAGTTCATCTGATTCGGAACGAAGCAGGCGAACCCGCGGGGTTTTGGGGCTTTATCCGTGATATCAGCGAGAAAAAAAAGCTTCAGGCAGAGGCGATGCTTCAGGTTTGAGCGGTTTTTTAAATTATCTGTCTGAGTTTACGGTGAAAATATAAAAACAGATTTTATTCCGTATTCCGGCACGCTTTTTGCATTTTCTGATTAACATGAGTTTGACATAAAAAATTGCGGTGTATTCGCAAAGAGGGGAGGATGCTGAACTATAATTATAAGGAGGTTTTATGATGAGAAATATCAGTTTGTTTGCAGTGATTCTTCTTGCCGTTGCTGCGGCATGGGGAAATGTTGTATCTGCCGGGACAAAAGATGTGCTTGAAGGGCTTTCGCTGGCAGATCTGCTGAACCTGAATCACGACCGCTTCCAAGTTTCCGCAGGAAATCAGGGACATTCCGGCAAGCGTTGTGGTCGTTACCCGTGAGGACATCAGAAAATACGGGTATCAGAGCGTGGAGGAAATTTTGCAGAATATTCCCGGCATGTACATGATTGACGACTACAACTGGACAGGAACCAAAAATTTCGGGGTGCGCGGGTTCTTTTCCACAGGCAATTTCAAAAATGTGATTGTAATGGTCAACGGCGTCAGGCAGGTGAAGTGCGCATGGGATTCCTATGACACCCAGAGTTTTTCTGTGCCGGTGCAGTCCACAGACCGGATCGAGGCGGTCAGAGGTCCCATGTCGGTCATGTACGGCTCCGGAGCATTCTTCGGAGCGGTCAACATTTTTACCGACGATCAGTACAACGATGATCCGGTCAGTATGATTTCGGCATCCGCGGGCACCGACAAAACCTACAGAGGATTTGCCCGTATGAGCGGCAGGGAAAACGACATGTCTTACAGCCTCAATGCGTCTTATCACACGGATGACGGCGTTGATGTTCCGTTCGGCGATCTGATGAGCGATCCGTCAAGAGCCACACTGCCGCCGCCGAACTGGAATCTGAGTACCGACAGAACCGACGGTCTTTTGGACTCTGAGAGAAAATCCGTCTCGCTTGCCGCAAAATACAAAGATCTGTCCGTTGATCTGAGCTGCGCTGCATCGGAAAACGGAGCCCCGGATGCAGCAGGTTTCGGCTTGGAGCATAACAACAGAGCCTTACACGATGATGTGCGGGCGTATCTGACTTATGAAAAGAAAGCGACTGACCGGATGAGTCCGGTTCTGAAAGGCGGATATCACCGTTCTGATTTTGAAATTGATTACAGATCATGGTATCAGGGGACATATGCTATGATTCAGACAAAGGACCAGACTTTCGAGGCGGAACTGAACGCCATCATCAATCCGATGTCTGACATGAACATCATCATCGGAGCAAGCATGCAGCAGACAGAAATAAACAACAGGAAAGATATTCCGATGGCGTCTAACGGCCTTCTTCAATGATATGCAGATCAGAGATGTGTCAGTCAGATCCGAGGCGGTTTTTATGCAGGCTGACTGGAAACTGACAGATCAGTTTCTGATTCTCGGCGGAATACGCCGGGACCGTATCGGAGATTATTCGATTGATGCTTATGGCGGTTATCCGGAAGAGGTTCGGAATACAAGGGAACGTTACTTACATAAATGTTCAGACTGTAAATACAAACATTCAGAAATCGGAGCATAATATCCGCAATGCCCTGATTGCCAAGGGCAATACACTTGTCACCAACAACAGCATTGCAATGACAGGCATGGCTGAAGATAACGCATTCACTGCCATCTGAAATCAGAACCCGGCGACTGCATGGTTCTTTATACAGACGGCATAACAGAAGCCCGCAGCAAAAAAGACGGGAGCATGTTTGAAGAGGAATCTCTTGTAAAAACGATTGAAAAATCAGGAAACAAATCAGCTTCACAAATTCATCTTGATACGCTTGAATCTTTAAAAGATTATGACAAGCCTGATGATGCCACTTTGTTTGTTATGAGAAGAGTTTAGGAGAGATTTTATTATGAAAAATATTCATAATTGAATCATAATAAAAAGGGTAAAACATGTGCAAACCGAATAAGTATTTTCAAGTCTTTATTATTATAATTCTTGTCTCTTATGCCGTTTCCGCCCGGGGGGCGGAAACACTTTATGTTTTCTATCCCTCGGTTTTGACAGCCGCTTCCGTGCAGAAAAAACTGAGTGAAGCATGTAAGGGCATTGAAATCATGGTATTCGGCAGGTTTAAAGATTTTGAAGAGGGTGTTGTAAAAGATATGCCGGATGCGATTCTGACAAAACCGCCTGTTATTGAGCAGATCAAAGCTTATGCTGTCAGACTGAACGGGGTACGCGGCGGAAGTGCTGAAGAATCTTATGTTTTTCTTTCCGTGAATCTTTCCGTTGACAAAGGCGGCGATTTAAGCAGTCTTTCAAATATGCAAATCGGCATATTTGACATTCTCGGAAGGAAACAGACAGAAGCCTTTGCAGGAAAGTTTTTAAATCCTGTTCCCAAACTCCGGCGCGTTTCAAAAATGGAAGATCTGCTTCAAATGCTTACGTTCAATATGGCTGACGGGATTCTGATTCCTGAAATCTTTGTCAGTCATTACAAGGAAATATCAAAACTGAATTTTGCTGTGACGCCGGTTCCGAATATGAAGACAGGGATTCTTGCACTCGGCGTCAGACAGGGACAAGAGGCACCTTTGATTATAAAAACACTCACATCATTGGATAAACAATATATGGAACTGCTGCAGGTCGAACAATGGAAATAATTATCAGAAAAAACTGTTGCATAGTGATATTTCTTATCAGCGTATTCATTGCGTCGGCGCTTCCGCCGGCTTATGCCGAAGAAGCTCTGCCTGTTATCCGCCCGGGCGGAAAAGATTTTGAACAGGCTGTTAAGGGGATGCGTCAGGAATTTGTTGATATTGCCATTGAAGGAATGAAGAATACTGCCGGTATTTTTTATGAAGTGCCGATAGTTACAAGTATTGTGAATCTGAGAAATATAATGCCTCGGGTCCGGCTTGAAAAAATCGGAGTCATACACAGAAGTTTTTCAGAACAGCTTGTCAGAATCAATCAGGATTATTGCAGAAAGGAACACACTGAACTTGTGCCTTATCTGATTTCCGACAAAGGCGATATTGAATCCGAACTGAAAAAAGGCTTGGATATTTTAGAAAAAAAGGAAAATATTGATGCGCTGTGGGTTCTGAATGACAGCATCCTTGTAAATGCACAACTGCTGAGAAGTGCGTGGATTCCTTTTGCTCGGAAATTTAAAAAACTTCCCCTGCTGAGACAAAAGAAACATCATATCATCTCGGCACTTTTTTTATTC
>DZCT01000388.1 GCA_022736535.1 Desulfatirhabdium butyrativorans
GAATCACCGTAACGGCACGCGCAAAAGACAAATCGGTTCAGAAGTCATTCAATGCAGTCGTCTTTGACGAAATGATTTACTTCGGCAAGCAATTTGTCATAAACGGAACTTTTGCGAATCAGACGGAATTTGACAGATATAAGGCAATTCTTGACGGACAGTGCAGCATCACCGGCTATAACGGCTATTCAAATCAGGCTTTTTTCAGTTCAGTCTTAGACGCGACCGGTCAAACTTATCTCGCGCCGATGAGCGACAAACAGATTCAATATAAGGGCGAAAACAAGCTTTACCTGATAGAAGCCTCTTTGAAAAAATCTGCAAGCGGCGGCGCATATTATCCTTATTCTATGGGAAAAGGCGACAGCTACAGCCTGACGGTGAGTTGCCCCGATGCAAATGCGGACATATCTGCTATTGCCGAATCGCTGGGCATTGACGTCAGCGCAAGTCCTTCTTCGGTTCCCGTGATTACGGGGCTGTCTGATGATATTTCTCCGGTAAAAACAAAAGTCTGGGAATGGGACGCATCTTCAGACAATCTGCCGGTTACGTTCAGTTATCAGACAGATCAGAATAAAACCGGAACGCCTCCCGATGTGTATTCGGACATTAAAACTGTCTCCAAGTCCGGCACGACCGGCGGAACATGGTATCTTCATGTTCAGGCAAAAGATGCCAAAGGCAATAAAAGCGCTGTGACAACCGTTTCTGCGGTACTCGTCGGCGTTACGGGTCCGGCAAATGACAACTTTGCCAATGCGGTTGAACTGACCGGCGTTTCAGATACGAAAACCGGCTCAAATACAGACGCGACAAAAGAAACGGGCGAGCCTGATCATGCCGGAAACACCGGCGGAAAATCGGTGTGGTGGAAATGGACTGTCCCGGAAACCGGCTATTTTTCTTTTGACACAGCAGGCAGCGATTTTGACACGCTGCTGTCGGTTTATACGGGTTCGAGTCTTGACGGACTCACAGAAGCCGCGGCAAACAATGATGTCAAAGCGGAAAGCAGCGGCGACCTTGACAACCCGGACGATAAGACCAGCCGTGTGACTTTTTACGCGGAACAGGGAAAACTTTTATACATTGCCGTTGACGGATACGGTCTCACATCAGGCAATATCACGCTGAAGTGGGCAAAAGAAGTATTGTTGACAAATGATAAATTTGCAGATGCAAACGGACTGACAGGAGAAACCGGCAGCACAACGGCTTCAAATGCAAGTGCAACTAAAGAATTCGGCGAACCGCTTCATGCGGAAAACGCGGGCGGAAAATCTCTGTGGTGGTCGTGGACTGCGCCGACGGTGAAGGACGACTACTCCGGATTCTTTTCTTTTGACACCCACGACAGCGATTTTGACACGCTGCTCGCGGTTTACACCGGAACTGCGCCCAACAATCTGAAAATAGTTGAATTTAATGATGATGACACCAGTGACGGCGGTACATCCAGTCTGAGTTTCCGCGCACAGACCAGAACCCGCTATTATATTGCGGTTGACGGAAAGAACGCCGCGTCCGGCAATATTGTTCTGAATTGGCGGAGACTCACGCCCACAGGCAAAGACAATTTCGCAGACGCTGAACCTCTCTCGGAAACATCCCGCATGACCGTTGCTTTAAATGCAAGCGCCACAAAAGAGACAGACGAGCCGCAACATGCCGGAAACAGCGGCGAAAAATCTCTGTGGTGGAAAGGAACCGCGCCCGAAGACGGCTATTTTGCCTTTGACACCCACGGCAGCGATTTTGACACCCTGCTGGCGGTCTATACCGGCGAAAGCGTTAATGCGCTTACCAAGATTGCAGACAACGATGATGACAGAAATGACGGCACCAGCCATATAACCTTCCCTGTTAAAAAAGAAAATACCTATTACTTTGTCGTTGACGGGAATAACGGCGCGTCGGGAAATATTATCCTCAACTGGAGAGCGGCTTTTCCGCCGGAGAATGATAATTTTGCAAATGCCGTAGCGTTGACCGGAACGACCGGAAAAACAACAGCGGTAAATACAGACGCGACAAAAGAAACCGGCGAACCGAACCATGCCGGAGATATCAATGCGGAAAATACCGGCGGAAAATCGCTGTGGTGGAAATGGACTGCTCCGACGACAGGCGGTCGCTATGCCTTTGATACTCATGGGAGCGATTTTGACACCACGCTGGCAGTTTATACCGGTTCCGCCCTTGACACGCTGACGCCTGCAACCCGCAACGATGATGACAAACTGGACGGAAACAGCGGTCTGACCTTTGCTGCCGAGCCGGGTAAGCAATACTACATTGCCGTTGACGGCTACATGGGAATCTCCGGCAATATTGTCCTGAACTGGCGGGCTGCTTCGGCTCCTGCCAATGACAATTTCAGCAATGCTGTTGAACTTGAATCAGCGACATCCGGTAAAGTTGAAGGCTCAAATACTGACGCAACAAGAGAAACCGGAGAGCCGAATCATGCAAATACAGCAGGAACATATCCTGACAGGATCGGAAACACCTCTGTGTGGTGGAAATGGACCGCACCGGCAAGCGGAAACTTTTTCTTCACCGTGGCCGGCAGCGAAAAGTTTTACAAGCTGATCGGAATCTATACCGGCTCGACCCTTGACACGCTTAAAGAAGCAGCGGGCAACAATCAGGAGAACTATCAGAATTTTGTAAACTTTTCCGCTGTGAAAGGCACACAGTATTCTATTGCTTGCGACGGATATCAGGGCGGCGCGGGCAAGATTGTTCTGAGCTGGGGTATTCCGCCGGTCGGCGATGCGGACGGCAACGGAGAAGTCGCTCTCAAAGACGCGCTGCTGATTTTTTTAGCCTGCACCGGCGATGATACCGGAACCGGCACGCTGTCTCTTACGACCGGAGATGCGAGCGGAAACGGAAGCTTGGGCATGGAAGATGTCAGTTATATTCTCAAAGAGATGACTAAAGAGCAATAAACGATAAAATCCGGGGTACCGTAGGATGGGCAGCTTGCTGCCCATCCTACTACTCCTGAAATTTTCGCTGGCGCTAAAATTTCATTTTAGCACTCCGGATGGTGACTTTACCCATGTTGTTCTGGTTACGAGGCTCTGGACTCGGGTTTCAAACCCGCTTTACTGTTCTGAAATGTATTTTTTTATATGATTTTTTTACGGATAGGGACAAAAGGAGATCATGATGATATTGCAAAGGGAATTTCATAATTTTGCGCTTGTTGAAATCCTCAGAACTATTTCCGAGCAAGAACTGGAAAATGCTCTGAAGTCCTATTTGAACAAAAATATGCCGAACTTATTGAAACAAGGAGAAAAAAGACCGTTTAAGCCTTTCATGCCAATCCAAATGACGGGCGAGGGACCGACAGCATCTGAAATGGTTATTCAGGACAGAGATTGAATTTATGATTATCTTCATTGATACATCTGCATGGGTGAAATTCTTTATAAAAGAAAACGGAACTGAGGAAATTCAGTATTTCATGCTGAATAAATCTGATTCAGAGAAACATTCTTATGCTGCTTCTGCGGTAACTTATGCCGAGATGATGGCGACTTTCATGCGTTCTTTTAAAGGAAACAGAATAACTCAAGATCAGTACAATCAGATTATCATTCAATTTGATGAACAGTGGGAAAATTTTAATATTTCAGAAGTGAATATTCATCTTGTAAAAAGATCAGGGATGCTTGCTCAAAGATACGCTCTCAAAGGGTGTGATGCCTTTCAGCTTGCTTCGGCATTGAATGTTCAGACAGATTTGTTTATAGCCTCGGATCATGATTTGCTGAAAGCCGCAAAAAATGAAGGGCTTATTGTCTGGAATCCTATAAGTGAAGAATACTCTGAAATCAAAGCAGAACGATAACCATATTAACGTTGCAAGATACCAACGTGAAAGGAAAAACTCTTATGGACAATGCCATCCGAAAAACCGTGTTTTATCTGGGAATCATCGGAACGCTCTATCATATCTGGTTGGTCATTCACCCCTATACGCCCCTTTCCAACTATCAGATTTCAATTTTGAATCTGACGCAGGTGCAAAGGGCGACCCATGTGTTTCTGGTGGCAGTCATCGGATATTTGCTGAGTTTCGTGAGAATCAAAAAGCGCAGTATCCGCGGCGGCGTTCCGCTGACCCTGCTGACGGCTATCCTCCTGTTTGAATTTCTCAAATTGGACCTTCCCGCGCATCTGAAATTATTTGCGGCTGCGATATGGGTGTTTACGATTGTTCCCTCGCTGGTACCGGAAATGCAGCGGGTTTCCAGCATTGTCTGCGCCATCCTGAGTTTTTTTCCTTTTGTTTATCTCGTTGCAACTTATGAAAGCCTGATTTACCGGGCAATCATGCCGGAAAACTGGGATATGCTGATGGCTTATGCCGAAGTGCTGCTGATCCTCGGCGTTATCTACCGTCTGAGCGGTCCCATCATGCCGGCTTTTGTCATGTTTTTTCTCATCTATAATCTCTACGGGGACAGTGTTCCGGGGACATTTTCGGGACCCGGATTCGGTCTTGATATGCTGCTGGGAAAAATGTACTGCGAGACCGAAGCGGGCATATTCGGCACAATTACGGGCGTGTCATTAAAATATCTCATTTATTTCACGACTCTCGGCGCGGTGATTACCCGGCTTGGGTACGGAAAAATCATTGCCAATATTGCGTTGCTTTTTGTGGGAAAAAGCCCCGCGTCTCCCGGCAGAGCCAGCGCGTTCATGGCAGTTCTCATGGGCATGTTTTCCGGTTCGGGCGCCGCCGATACCCAGTTTGTGGCAACGCTGACCAAGCCCCTTTATGAAAAGGTCGGATACAACAAATTGGTGGCCGCGGGCATTGTCGCCACTGTCGGCTCGATTGCCTACATCACGCCGCCGGTTATGGGTTCGATTTCCTTTCTGATGGTGGAACTGCTTTCCATTCCTTATTCGTGGATTATCGCCATGGCTGTGGGGCCCATGCTGCTGTATCTTTTCGGCATCGTCACTTACAACGAACTCTATGTCAGA
>DZCT01000389.1 GCA_022736535.1 Desulfatirhabdium butyrativorans
GGAATATAACATATATGCAAAAAATATTCCACAAAAAACCAAAATTGGACTACTACAGTATGATATTTAAGCAAAATTTTTGAACAATATCTCAGGCATGATTCTGAGAACATGAGACACTGCCGGATTTCCGAAACATCGCCGGTCTGATTTGCCTGAATTGTTTATTTTCCCTTACATCTCTCATAAAATAATAAAACAAATAAATCAATGGGGTGAAAACAGTATTTAAGGGTGGGAAAATTCTACTTCCGGGTTTCCTGCCTGCCGGGAGGGGGCAGAACTGTTTTTTTTGAAATTTTTTGTTTCCCACAGAGGGCACAGAGAAGAAAAGCCCACAGAGGACACAGAGATTTTAAAAAAAACGCTGTGATCTCTGTGGGAAACCCCTCTGTGATCTCTGTGGGAAATTTTTTGTTTCCCACAGAGGGCACAGAGAAGAAAAGCCCACAGAGGACACAGAGATTTTAAAAAAAACGCTGTGAACTCTGTGGGAAACCCCTTTCGGTATGATATGCTCTGTCTGCCCTGTATTTTTCCGAAAAGTGCTTGTGGTTCATTCCTGTTGTTGATATAAAAGAAGCAAAAAATGGGAAGCGGGAAATTGGCTGCTGCAAAGCCGGTGCGAATAAGTGAGGTTCACAAACTATGAAATCTGAATCAAATCTGTCAAAGTCGGATTCTCATCATAAGATTTCCGCTCTGTGTCTGAGCCATTGGCTGATGAACAATTTTGATGAAACGATTGAACGCGGCTGGCTCAAATGTGAAGAAATTTTTCTTGTAAAAACGCTTAAACCGGTTTTCCGGTATCATTTTCCTTCAATCCGGCGCGCCAAGCGGATTCAGATGCCTCCAAACCGAACTGTGATTGTGACGATAAAAGCGGATCAGAACGAGGCTCGGAAATTAGATATTTTACTGCGGGTCTGCCCGGATGAAAAATATCCCTGTCTGCCGGAAGGACTCAATTTTTCCATTCTTTCCGAGTCCGGAGAAATACGGACAGAAATTCGAGTCATCAGCCGGACAGAAAATATTGAACACAGACTTCTCAATTTCAAAAAAGGAGAAGGCTTCGGTTTCCGGCTCGAATCTGAGGGAAAGTCTGTAACGGAATATTTTATTGTCTGAATAAAGTGAGAGACCGGGGAGTTTTCCTGTAACCCGCAATTATTAAAGGGGATTTATTTTCTATCAAAATTTCCCGGAATAAGCGTTTTCTGAATATTCAAATCATCCCATGCTTGTGAGCATTTTTCTGAAAACCGGATACCTGTCTGTGTCCGTCTGTGTGCGTCTGCGGCAAAAAAACAAAATCGGATCAGTATATAAAAAGCGGTTTTCACCGGTCGCATTGTTCACCGGCATGATGACCGACTGCCCCGGAATCTCCTGCTTTTTCCCCGACACGGTAATCAGCCGCGTCGCGGCGGCATTTCTTACAATTTTGTAACCGCCATTCGGCTATTTTTTACAAAATTGTAATTTTCTTATCATTTGTCTTTAATCCTGTCTGATATTTATCATATTGAATTTATTTGAATATATAGCATTTCAAACATGGTGGCACGCAATTTGCTTATCTATCATCACAAATGCGGGAGTCGGAAATATGAAAAACACACACGAACATCATCCTCTGAACATGCTTCAGCAGAAACGAAAATCGCTGATAGAAAGCAATCTGATGAAAACGGGGCTTGAAGCAAAGTCTTCTGACTTTATGGAACAGAACGCCCGGCTTTTGGATGATTATTTCCATGAAAGTTTTGAAAAAAGCATGGTGGGACCCAAAATGGGAATCAGCAGAAATCCGTATTCCATCATTGCGCTCGGCGGTTACGGAAGGCAGGAGCAATGCGTTCATTCAGATGTGGATATTCTGTTTCTCTTTGAAAAAAGCATTCCCGAAGAAGCAGAAGGGCTTATTCGCGAGATTATCTATCCCCTGTGGGATACCGGAATGATCGTGGGACATGCCACCCGCACCGTTGAGGAATGTATCGAGCTTGCGGAAAGCGATATTGAAGTGCTGACATCGCTGCTGGATGCACGCTTTGTATGCGGCATGTCATTTCTGTATTCAAAGCTCGCCGAACGGCTCCAAAAGAAACTGATTCTCAAACAGCCGGACAAACTGGCATCCATGCTGATTGAGAGAAACAGGGAGCGGCATAAATATTTCGGAGATTCCAGCTATCTGCTTGAGCCGAATCTCAAGGAGGGACAGGGCGGCCTGCGGGATTATCACACGCTGTTATGGATTGCCCGCATCAAGGCGGATGTCAAACAGCCCAGAGACCTTGAATATTACGGATGTCTTTCCCATGATGAATTTCAGTCCATGTCCGAATCGCTGTCCTTTATATGGTATGTGCGGAATCATCTGCATCTTCTGGCAGGCAGAAAATATGACCAACTGCATTTTGAACATCAGGAGAAACTTGCAGACAAACTGAATTTCAAAAAGCACAACGGACAGCAGCCGGTGGAACTGTTTCTGGGAAAGCTTCATGAGAAAATGGATTTTATCAAACAGCAGCACAACATTTTTCTTTATGAACTGGAAAATGCCAGGAAAAAACGCCGGCGTCTGAAAGGAAAAAGCGGGACCCAGGGCATAGAAGTTGTAAAAGAGATGCTGGAATTTACCTCGTCGGAGGCAATCGTCGGCAATCCGGAACTGCTGATAAAAATATTCCGGGAAAGCGCACGGATGCAGCTTCCCCTGAGTGTGGAGGCGAAACGCTTAGTGCGGCATTTTCTCTATCTTGCGGACGAGGAATTCAGAACATCGCCCTCAGTGCTTAAATCCTTTGAGCAGATACTGATGCTGCCCGCGCCTGAGTTCAATGCGCTGAATGAAATGTTAAACACGGGCATTTTGGAAAAATTTATTCCCGAATTTAAAGAAATCGTGAACCGGATTCAGTATGACGAATATCATCTTTATCCTGTGGACAAGCATCTGCTTCATACGGTTCGGACTATAAAAAAATTCGGCACTGTCGAAGACCCGACAAGAGATATTTTATGCGGCGAGATATATACAGAGCTTGGCGCCGAAAGAAAAAAACGGCTGCTCTGGGCTGCGCTGCTTCATGACATCGGCAAAGGCGTTTCAGACGGAAGTCATTCTGAAAAAGGGGCGGAAATGGCGCGGCGCATTCTTGCAGAAAAAGATTATGCCGTTGAAGATATTGAAACCGTTTCTTTTCTGGTGCAGGAGCATCTGCTGCTGATAAAAACCGCCACCCGCCGGGACATCCGGGACGAGGAAACGGCTGTTTTCTGTGCAAGAAAAATAAAAGACATTGAACGTCTGAAAATGCTGTATCTGCTGACGGTCGCGGATTCAATGTCAACGGGACCCAAAGCATGGAATGACTGGACATCGGTGCTTTTGAGCAGCTTTTTTTTCAATATCCTGAACGTGTTGGAAAAAGGCGAGCTGGCAACCGTCGAGGCGGTTGAAATTGTAGAAGAAAAGAAGGATGGGGTTCGGTCTGTAAGCAAAATTCCGCCGCAGGAATTAGAGCCGCTTTTCGGGGTCATGCCCCCGCGCTATCTGCTTTATACAAAAGCAAAAGCAATCGCAGAGCATGTCGGGCTTTACAGGAAATTGGGCAGTGCGGATTTTGTATGGGAAATCAGCAAGTCTTATGATTCGGATACCCGAACCGTTGCGATCTGCGCCAAAGACCGACCCGGGCTTTTCTCAAAAATTGCCGGCGTGTTTACCTTAAACAGCATCAATATTCTCGACGCGCAGATTTACACATGGAAAAACAATATCGCTTTGGATGTTTTCAAAGTGAATCCGCCGCCGGATCAGGTATTTGAAGATGAAAAATGGGAGCGGGCAGGAAAACATCTTGAAGCGGCGCTTTCAGGGCAGTTGGATCTGGACGCGGAACTTTCCCGGAAAATATCCGATTACGGTTTTGAAAAGCCGAAAACAGGAGAAAAACCCCATCGGGTCATTGTGGATAACAAAAGTTCCGGATTTTTTACGATTATCGAGGTCTTTACCCATGATTTTCCGGGGCTGCTTTTCAGCGTTACCAACGCCCTTTTCCGTTGCAATTTAGATGTGTGGGTCGCCAAAATCGCCACAAATATAGATCAGGTGGTGGATGTGTTTTATGTCAGGGATTTTCAGGGACAGAAAGCGGATTCGCCGGAACAGGAAGCCGCCGTCAGATCGGCAATCGAAAAGGTGTTGGATGTTAGAGGTCAAAGGTAGAGGTCAGAGGTCAGAGGTCAGAGGTCAGAGGTGAGCGGTCAGAGGCGCACCTCGAACCTCGAACCCCGAACCCCGAACCTAAATTATAGGAGTAAAACAGTGGATACGGATAACAACACATTGAACTGGCTTGTCACACGGACATTGGAGCCGAAAACCCGTAATATTACCATTGCCGCCAAAGACGCACCTGATCTTTTTTCAAAGATTGCGGGCGCGCTGACCTTGAACGGCTTTGACATACTGAGCGCCAGAAAATACAGACAGCAGGATGATACCATTGACATTTTGAAGGTGCGGCCCTCCAACGGCGGAATGCCGGAGGAAAAAGATGTGGAAGCCGGGCTGACGCGTACCGAATCGGTTCTGAGGGCGGCTTTGTCCGGCGAATCGGACATCTCCGGGATGTTGCGGCAGAAGATCAGGGCATATCGGGCATTGAAAACCCGGAGAGCGGAAAAACCGGCTGAAGTTGCTGTGGATAACAATATTTCTTCCATTTCTTCGATCATCAAAGTGACGACAGATGATTTTCCCGGTCTGCTTTTTCTGATTACAGATGCGTTTTTCAGATGCGGATTAGATGTTCACATTGCAAAGGTATCCACAAAAGACGATCAGGTGGAAGATATTTTTTATGTCAGGGATACCGGCGGTCAGAAAATGGTATCTTCGGAACAGGTTTCGGCTCTGAAAGCCGCTTTGAACAAGGCGCTGGCAGAAACCGACCCGAAAAA
>DZCT01000751.1 GCA_022736535.1 Desulfatirhabdium butyrativorans
ACAGATATTCCCAAATATCCCGCTGCCGGATGTCGCTGTATTCCTGAATTTTTTCATAATAAGGCATGACCGAATAATAGCCTTTGTAAAAACCGAATATCCCCTTGAAAGCAAAGAAAAGACCGTTGGTTTCATTTGTGGAGGCAGAGTAGTTGATCGCCTGCGACAGGGGCTTGCTTTTGTTTTCCGTGTCAATCGTGAGCAGCGTGTGACCGAACATGGAGGCAGGGCTGTTCATGGAATAGGTGGGAAAAATAAGCGTTGCGGATTTGGGCTTGATGTTTTCGATAACTCGCTCAAATTGTTCGCATAAAATCTGCGGAAATTCAGACTCGGCAATATGAAGTTTTTCTCTCAGCCAAGTGTATCGAGCCGGAAACCGGCAGATCGCATCTTGGGTACTGTCTTCATCTGAATTTCCAAATCCGTCAAAGGGGTTTGAAATCTGTTTTACTTCTTTTTGTCTGAAAAAAGCCATGATGCTGGCTTCAAGTTCGGCTTTGGGATTGAATTTGCCCTGGGGCGATAAAAAAAAGCGGGGATCGTCTATAAAACTTTCACTGCCGCCGGACAGCGTTTTTTTGTAATGGAGCAGGGTCCGCCAATATCTGTCTTCGTAAAGTTTCTGCTCATCTGCCAGGCGGATGAGCCGCTCCGTGCTGTCCGCATCGGCGGCATGGACTGCGGCTGCAAGCGCCAGAAAGTAAAGCAGGTTTAAAACCTGCTTTGCAATAAACAAAAAAAAAGGAGATACGGAGATTGCTGAAAAAATTCCGTACCTCCTGACATTATGCTGTAAAAAAATCCGCATCCCTTTTAAATCTGCTGTGCAACCGCGACAATTCCTTCGACAACGTCTTTATGGCTGACATTGGCGGAGGAATATATTTTACCGAAATTATTCTGAAGCGCGCTGAAAAATTCCGTGCGGCGGTCCGCCGGCACTTCGATAATTTCAGCTACGGAATTGAGGGATTCCCCTTGTCCCGAAGCAATATCTATGGCAAGATTGTCCATGTTCGCTGCCACAAATTTATTCAGTTCTTCAGTTTTGACAAGGTTTTTGGGCTTATCGCATCCGAGGGTGCCGGAAGAAATACCGAAAGTCTGGTTTCCGCAAATGCCGT
>DZCT01000752.1 GCA_022736535.1 Desulfatirhabdium butyrativorans
CGTCGTCCGCCACAGCGATGAATGCACCGCCCATGCCGAGCGCCCTCGCGCCTGAACCCACGGGATTGAAGGAAGAGGGAATCTCAACTTCTCCGCCGCCGTAAACTGAAGCTGTGAGACATGCCCACATCAGCGCATTCATGCCGATGAATAACATTAAACATTTTGTAATTAAAAGATTTGTTTTTTTCATTTGACTTATTTCTCCTTATCTTGTTACGAGGCTCTGCCTCGTAACAGCAGTGTCATTGCGGCTCTGCCGCAGATGTAGCCCAATATGAGGCAGAGCCTCACTTGTTCGTTACGAGGCAGAGCCTCGTAACGAGAAACTATGTCTCAACCTTTCCGAGAGACTCAACCTTCCATCCGAGTTTCACCGGAATGTCTCCCTTCTTTACGCTGACAGTGCTTACGCCGCCTGATCTGAGCGACTCCACTTCTAAAATTACGTCTTTGCCGATTACTCGGAACTGTTGCCCGATTTCAACGCCGTGATCCTCGCCGACATTCAGAGCAATCGCCTCATTCGTAACTTCTGAAATGACGCCTCTGATCGGTTTGTTTTCAAATTCTTTAAGCTTTTTCAGCACATTTTTGGAGAGTCTCTCTTTCTGCTCAAGCCCTCCCTTATTTTCTTCCAATGTTTCATCAAAATAGCCTACAGAACTGCCGCTTTCTGTCTCAACTAACTGCATTAAAACAACCGGTTTTGATTCATATTGATTCCATTCGATAAAAAGATAGTATGTCGGCATTTTCAGCCTTGCCTTCAATCTGTAATTCTCCTGAATTGACCGGGCATTCTTTATTGACTGAATCAGTTCTTGCAAAATGACATCTATAGATTTCCGATGTAACAATTGGAACGAAGAAGACGAATTTATCTGTGCCTGAATAGCATGAGCAATCAAGTCTTCTTTTTTCTGTTCGGAAAAAGCAATCTGAGAATCAAAAGAAAATGCGATTGTCAGCGGCGGAGAAGTCCACTCGTCAGAAGGCGGCGGACCGGAGCCGCCTGTGAGTTTATAAAGTTCATCCCATAATCTGTGTATTTCCGCTTTCCTTTCTTTGTTTCTTTCCAAGAAGGCGTTCATTGTCGCATCATCAACATCTTTGCCGTCA
>DZCT01000753.1 GCA_022736535.1 Desulfatirhabdium butyrativorans
GCTAATGGGTCATCCCAACTACGCAGTTACTGAAGGTGAGATCATCTTCAAAGGACAGAATGTTCTCGAACTTGAACCGGATGAGCGTTCGCGCGCCGGCATCTTTTTGGCTTTTCAGTATCCTGTCGCCATTCCGGGCGTTACTGTCGCGAATTTTCTGCGCTCCGCATTGAATGCCCGCCGCCGCGCTTTAAACCCTGAAGATAAGGGGATGCCCATTCTTGAGTTCCGTAAAATGCTCAAGGAAAAGATGGATACGCTTAAGATGGATCATACCTTTGCCGGTCGCTACCTCAATGATGGCTTCTCTGGCGGCGAAAAGAAACGCGCTGAAATTTTACAGATGGCTGCCCTCAAACCCGAGATCGCTATTTTGGACGAAACCGATTCAGGGCTGGATATTGATGCTCTGCGGATTGTTTCGGAGGGTGTCAACGCTCTTTCTGGACCTGATCTGGGCGTGCTCGTCATTACACATTATCAGCGCCTGTTGAATTATATTAAACCGAATTTCGTCCACATTATGCTGGATGGCCGCATTGTCGAATCGGGCGGGCCCGATCTTGCCCTGCATCTCGAAGAGCAGGGATATGACTGGGTGCGCGAAAAGTACGAGGAAACGGCTGAGGCGTAGACTCTTTTATTTAAACGGTAGCAGGCCGAAGGTCCGCTTGAAGCGGGTCTTCATCAGAAAAAAAATGGTGAACCGAATGACTGAAGATACAAAACTTAATGAAGACACCAAAATCCTCGATGAAATTGGTGATTACAAATACGGTTTTCATGATCGTGATGATAATTATGTTTTCAAATCTGAGCGGGGTTTGAGCCGCGAGGTTGTGGAAAATATTTCGCGCATGAAAAAAGAGCCGCAATGGATGCTCGATTTTCGCTTGAAGGCTCTTGAACATTATCTTTCGCGCCCCATGCCGACCTGGGGGCCTGAACTCAACGAGCTTGACCTTGACAATATTTTTTACTATGTCAAGCCGACCGAGAAAAGTGAAAAAAATTGGGACAATGTTCCGGATGACATCAAGAACACATTTAATAAGTTGGGCATCCCTGAAGCCGCGCAGAAATTCTTGGCTGGCGTTGGCGCACAATATGAATCGG